>JBBTJH010000230.1:0-4587 GCA_038059555.1 Pseudomonadota bacterium
ATATCGGCGTCCTCTGGGGCGCCTTTCTCCAAAATCCGTTCAACCGTCGACTGCAGCAGATCGTCAGCGTCGGCCCGCGCCCCCGTCAGCGAATAGGCGAAGCGGCGAATATCCGGCAGCACAGCCGTCAGTTCATTACGTACCGCGCTCTCCGATTTGCGCATTCACAACCCCTTCAACGCCTGAGGCGCGATATTTATTCCCGGTAATCCGCCGGCCGGCCCCGGAATAAATGCGGCCCTTCGCCCGTTATCCTGTTATCGTCCGGGTTAATTTGATAAACACGGGCAACGGCTTAGCAATAGGCAAGCTCATATCTTTCGGGCGGCTGAGCAAGCCCCGGACAGCGCCCCTCAGGGCTTAAAGGAAACAGTTCTATGAAGACGCGCGTATCGGCTCTGGCGGCGATTGTCCCGTTCGCGGCGGCGCTGGCGCTGTTCGCCCAGCCGGGGCTGGCGAGCCACGGCTCTGGCAGCGACGGAACCCCAGACGACGATATTGAAGATGAGATCCAGGACGACATCGAAAAAGAAATCGAGAAGCGTCTTGAAGACAAGATCGACGACAAGATCGAAGACCGCGCCGAAGAAAAAGCGCGTGAAAAAGCCAATGACAAAGCGAAGGATCGCGCCGAAACCCGCGTTCGCGAAAAATCCGAAGAAAAGACCAGGGAAGACGACAAACGCCTTCGGACGGAAAAGCGCTTCGAGAAAGAAATAGAGCATAAAACGCGCAGCCAAGACGGCGACGACAGCCGCTCGCGCAACCGCGTCAAGGAGCGGGAGAAGAGTGAAATCCGTGTCGATGACGGCAAGCGCTCCGGATCCGTTTCGAAAGCGGGCGCGATTACAGGCGTCGTCGCGGGCACGGCCGACAAGGCGACGATCGATGCGGCGGAAGGCGCTGCAAAAATAACTTTCGACCTCGCGAAGGCCGCCGCCGACGCCGGGCGCGACATTGCGCGCGCCGACGCGCGCGCCGCGATGGAGGCCGCGCTCGCCGAACCCGGCGCCGACAAGGAAGCGATCAAGACAGCCTATGACGCGGCGGTCAAAGCGGCCGATCTCCAGCGCGACGTCGCAACCGAGGAAGCCAAAGCGGTTTACGAGGCGACGCGCGATGAGCTCGATGCCCTGGAAGACGGCTATTCCGACGATTCCGGCGACGTTATCGCCGGCGCCGAGCGGCTGTTTGCGGCCGCGACCGATCGCAATGGCGATGAAATCGCGCGCGGCGAATGGCTGTTGCTGACGACGCGGGAAGATGTCGCGGCGATAGTCAAACGCGGCTTTGCCGTGAAGTCGATCGAAGTGATGGACGGGCTCGGCGTCGTGCTCGCCCGGCTTGAAGCGCCAGAGAGTTTCAGCCTGCCGGAGACTTCGCGCGCGGTTCGCGCGCAAACGCCGTCGGCGCGGGTCGATTACAACCATCTTTATTTTCCGCAGGCCGATCCGGCGATCGCCGACAGCGGCGAGGCGCCCTCGCAGCTATTGCCCTTGGGCGATGCGGCGATGGGCGCAGGCGAGCGCATCGGCGTTATCGACACTGAAATTGACGCGGGCCATCGCGCTTTTCACGGCGCGCAGATGATTGCGCGCAGCTTTGTTCCCTATGGCAATGCGCGCCCCTCCGATCACGGCACCGCCGTCGCCTCGATCCTCGCCGGCGACGATGACGGGTATTCGGGACTTGCGCCGCGCGCGGAAATCGTCGCGGCGTCAGTGTTTTTTGAAAACGCGACAGGCAAAGCCTCGGCGACGACGGAAAGCCTCGTCCGCGCGCTCGACTGGATGAGCGAGATGCACGTGCCGATCGTTTCAATGAGCCTTGCAGGCCCGCCGAACGCAATCCTTGAAGAGGCGATCAAGCGCGCCGCGGCGCGCGGCGTCATGGTGGTCGCGGCCGCCGGCAATGAAGGGCCGATGGCGCGCCCGATGTATCCGGCCGCTTATGAAAGCGCGGTCGCGGTGACGGCCGTCTCGCGCGACAAGCAAGTCTACCGCCTCGCCAATCGCGGCGATTATGTCGATTTCGCCGCGCCCGGCGTTGCCGTTTTGCACGCGAAATCGGGCGGCGGCTATGCGTCTTCTTCCGGCACGTCGATGGCGGCGCCCTTTGTCGCGGCCGCGCTCGGCGAAATGCGCCGCGGCGACGCGCTGACGGCCGACCAGGCGTTCCGCCTGCTGAGCGATAACGCCGAAGACCTCGGCGAGCCGGGCCGCGATCCGGTCTTCGGCGCAGGGCTGGTGCGGCCGGCGGCGCCGAGGAAGTGATTTATTGAATTGGGGACGTTTTAGCCCCCTCACCCGCTCGCGCTGCGCGCTCGGGTGATGGGATTAACTATCCGCAGGCGGAACAATCCCGCGCGCTAAAACCGCAACCCCAGCCGCACGCCCGCGAGGTCCTGCTTGTAATCGGCTGACGGCAGGTTCGATTTGTAATCGCCATGCTCAAGTTCGAGGCGGGCGAAAGCGTGGTCGGTGACCGGAATTTCAAGCTCGGCCTGAAAGCGGTGGCGCTCGTCAGCGCGCACGGCGAGGATCGAGGGCGTCTGATTGTCGTAATCGCGGTCTTCAAACCGGTACCCGAGCGAGAGCTCGGCGTCGCCTGCCCCGAAGGGAAAGCGCTGGGCGAAGCGGACGCGGTAATTATTCGCGTGGAAATCGAATTCGTCGCTGACGGCTTTTTCAATTTCGCGCTCATAGCCCGCGACGAAATAGGATTTGACGCCGTTCAAAAAGACATAGACGTCGCCGCCGAAGCTGTTGTTTTTCGCGTCGCGCGTCGCCGGAGCGGGGATGATCGCCGGCTCTTCAAAATCTTTGTCGGAATAGGTGTAGCCGCCGCGCAGATAAAGCGTCTTGCCGATGAATTTCGAGATATAGGGATTGATCTGGTGCATGGTCAAAAACGGGTCGCCGCCGAGGCGCGAATAGGCGAAGCGATAGGCGGCGCCGATTTCCGCGAGTCCGAAATCATGGGAGAGATCGGCGGTCGCCAGATGCGATTGCAGGTCGAAGTCCGTGAAGTCGAAATGCAGGCTCTGCGAAAAACCATAGCCAAGCTGCAACTCGGTGTCCGGCCCCAGCGGCGTTGAAAAATCGAAATCGGCGTCGATCGCGGCGGCGAAATCGTCGGCGCCGGTATTGATGTCGATCTGATCGACCGAAACGTTGCTGTCATAATCGACGCCGCCGGCGATCTCGACATCGAACGAGGGTCCTGAGGATTTCTTCGCCTCGTCAGGGTCGGCCGCAAAAGCCGCGCTCGCACACACGGCGAAGGCCGCACTCGTCATCAGCACTCGTTTCATCATGGTCCCTTAAGTCCCTCTGCTCTTCGCCGCGCGCCGGCCATCAAGGCTCGTTCGCCCGGACCGGCAAGTCAATGAAATGACGGCCCCGCTCCGCAAGTTATTCCATAGCGCGTCTGCAGGCAGCATGAATTTGCATTCATGCAGTCTGTCGACCTTCTCAGGGCTGATTAAATCCCCGGTCCTCGTCGCCGTCGCGTCTGACGCGGCGGAAGGCGTCGGCGAGGTCTTCGTAAAAACTGAGGAGCCGACCGCCTTCGGAATAAGTGACGGCGGGATAGGCGCCGTCGAGCGGCTTTTTCGGCAGGTCGGCGTGCGCGGCGGTCATGAAATTCTTCCAGATGCGCGCCGGGATCGCGCCGCCGGTCACTTTGTCCATCGGCTGGAAGCCGTCATTGCCGACCCAGACGCCGGCGGTCATCTGCGCCGTGTAGCCGATGAACCAGGCGTCGCGCCAATCGTTGGTGGTGCCGGTTTTTCCCGCCGCCTGCCGATTGCCGAGATTGGCGGCGCGCCCGGTGCCGGTCGTCACCACCTGATACAGCACATGCGTCACGTCGGTCGCGACTTTTTTGTCGATGATCGCTTGCGGCGGTTTTTGAGTGCGCCGCCACAAGGTTTTGCCGCGCCCGTCGGTGATCTCGACGATCGCATAGGGCCTCGGCCCGAGCCCGCCATCTGCAAACGGAAGATAAGCGGCGGTAAGTTCTTCGAGCGTTGCGGAAAATCCGCCGAGCGCGATGCCGGCCTCTCCTGACGGGATCTCCGATGAAATGCCGAGGCGGCGCGCCATTTCGATGACTTTTTTGCGCCCGACTTTTTCGGAGACCTGCACGGCGATCGTGTTGATCGATTTTGCGACCGCCTCGGAGATGCGCATCGAGCCGCGAAATTTGTTGTCGTAATTGGTCGGTTTCCAGCCGGCGATGTCGATCGGCTGATCGACGAAGCGCGACGAGGGGGTAAGGCCGTTTTCAAATCCGGTTGCGTAGACGATCGGCTTGAACGCCGAACCCGGCTGGCGCTTTGCCTGCGTCGCGCGGTTGAACTGGCTCTCGACATAGGAGCGCCCGCCGACCATCGCCCTCACCGCGCCGTCATTGTCATAAGCGATCAACGCGCCTTGCATTGCGCCGGAAACCTTGGCGTCGACATTGAGGACGGAATTGACGGCGGTCTCCGCGTCGCGCTGCAATTTCTGGTCGAGCGTCGTCGTGATGACGATGTCGATCGCGTCGGGGCCTGCGAGAACGCGCGCTTTCTCGGCGACATAA
>JBBTJH010000231.1:0-3638 GCA_038059555.1 Pseudomonadota bacterium
TGCGCGCGAGATTTGCGTGCAACGAGAACCGCGTCGCCGGTCGCGACGATGATGAGATCTGAAACGCCGATCGCGCCGATGAAAGGCCCGTCGGTTTTGATGATGACGCCGTCGCAATCGAGCGCGGCTATGCGCGCGTCGGCGCTCTCGCCCGAGAGCGCGGTCCAGGCGCCAATATCGCTCCAGCCGGCGTCGACCGGCCCGACGACGGCCGCGCGGCCGGTTTTCTCCATCACCGCATAGTCGATTGAATCGGCGGGGCAGGCCGCAAAGCGCGCGGGGTCGAGCCTGCACAGCGCGCCGTCAATCGACGCTTCGTCGAGCGCGGCGCACGCCTCGCGCACGATCGCCGGGGCGAAAGCGCCAAGCTCGCCCGCCATCGCTTCCGGCGCAAAAAGGAAAATCCCGGCGTTCCAGAAATGCCGGCCGCCTTTCAAATAATGCTCCGCCGTCTGACGATCAGGTTTCTCGCGGAAGGCGGCGACTTCGGCGACGCCGTCGCTGAGAGCTGCGCCCGCTTCGATATAGCCAAAGCCGGTGTGGGGCTCGCTCGGTTTGACGCCGAAGGTGACGATCGCGCCTTTCGCGGCGGCGGCAGCGCCCTTGGCGACATGGGCGCGAAAGCCGGCCGCGTCCTTGATGTGGTGATCGGCGGGCGCGAGCAAGGTCAAGGCGCCGGGGCGATGTCTCGCCGTCCATGCGCCGGCGATTGCGGCGACGGCCGCGGTGTTCCTCGCCATCGGCTCGATGATGATCGCGGCGGGCGCAACGCCGATCTCGGCAAGCTGCGCGGCGATGAGCTCCGCATGCGCCGCGCCCGCGATGATGACGGGGGGGAGAAAATCGACATCGGCGCCGGGCGAAAAGCGCTCGGCCGTTTCCTGAAACAGCGACCTCTCGGAGAGGAGCGGGAGAAACTGTTTGGGGCGCGCCGTGCGCGACATCGGCCACAGCCGCGTTCCCGAGCCGCCGGACATGATGACAGGTTGAATGGTCGCGCGCGCGGTCATGGCGTCAATCTATGCCGGCATTCGGCGGCGCAGGAAACAGCTTCGTGAAGGTGATAGAGAATGCTCGCCGGAACATCCTTCGCGGCCGGGCGCCCGCCGGCGTCATAATCGTCGCACCAGAGGCCCGCAACGTTCTGGTCGAGATAGCTTTTAAAGAGCGCGTCGATCAGCGCAGCCGCATAGGCGCCGGCCGCATCGTCGCCGTTCGCCGCGAAGGTGAGCGCGGCTTTCAGCGCTTCGGTCTGCGGCCAGAGCCGGCGCGCGCTGCGGGCGCGCGGCGCGCCAAGCGTCACGCAATTTGGCAAGAACGGCGCGTCGCCCGGCGCGGTCATCTCCGTCGCCGCCCGAAAGAGCAGGCGCTTTTCCTCGCTCCGGTCTTCGCCGGTCAGCGCCTCGAAGCGGTCCAGCAGGAACGTCCATTCGACCATGTGGCCGGGTTCGACCGCGGCGCCTCTTGCGGGATCGAGCGTCCAGTCGCCTTCGAAGAATTCGCGCAGGACGCCATGATTGCGGTCGAGAAAGCGGATATTGAAAAGCTGTTCGATTGCGCGCGCGCGCGACAGATGCGCGGCCTCGCCGGTCGCATCATAGAGCGCCATCGTCGCTTCGAAGAGATGCATGTGCGGGTTCTGGCGGCGCGGCATTGCTCCCCGGTCGTCTTCAAGATAGCCGCCATGGGAGGAATGAAGCTCGGCGTCGAGAAAGGCGAGCGTCTTCTCCGCGACCTCGCGCGCCGTTCTATCGTTCGTCGCCTTGAGCCGCGCGGCGCAGGCGAGCAGCAAAAACGCCTGATCGTAAAGATCGCGTTTGGCGTCGACGACGGCGCCGGCGTCGTCGATCGTGTGGACGCAGCCGCGCGCAGCGACGGTAGGACACGCAGTTTCAATGAGGCGTGAAAATCCCCGCGCGGCGATTTCTTCGCCTTTGGGAAGCCAACCGCGCAACGCGGCCTGTGTGAAGGTATGAATCTGACGGCACTGAACGCGCACGCGGCGCTGTTGCCCGGTGACCGGCGCGCCGGAAAAATCGAGGCTCTCGTAAAAGGCGCCCGAAGCGTCTGCGCCGGCGCGCGCCCATAGCGGCAGCGCGCGCTCGACATACCAGCGCTCAAGACGGGAAATGGCGGCAGGCAATTGCGATGACATTGCGTTCGTCTTTAGGGCGCCAGTAGAAGGATCTGAACCGTAATTTATCGCGCGACTCCCATAGCGTCTTCCCGGCCGGAGCGCGCAGCGCGGAGAGCCGGGATCCCGCGCGGCGAGAGATCCCGGATAATCGCCTGCGGCGATTTCCGGGATGACGGGTGAGAAATGGTGACTCCACTTAATCGCCCGACGGAAAAACTATCCCGCCGCCCCCTCACTCCACCGTCACCGACTTCGCAAGGTTGCGCGGCTGGTCGACATCCGTGCCCTTGGTCGTCGCCGTGTAATAGGCGAGCAATTGAATGGGCGCCGCGTAAACGATTGGTGAAAGGAGAGGGTGGGTCTCGGGCACTTCGATCGAAGCAAAGAGGCCGGGCCCCGCGTTCTTGATCCCTTTCGCATCGGAAATGAGGATCGCTTTTCCCTCGCGCGCCATGATCTCGTGCATGTTCGAGATGGTCTTTTCAAAATGCCTGTCGGAGGGCGCGATGACGATGACCGGCGTATTCTCGTCGATGAGCGCGATCGGTCCGTGCTTTAACTCGCCGGCCGCGTAGCCTTCAGCGTGAATATAGGAAATTTCTTTCAGCTTTAACGCGCCCTCCATCGCCAGCGGAAAGGAAACGCCGCGCCCGACATAAAGCGTGTCGGTCGTCTTGGCGATTTCACGCGCGACTTCCTCGATCACCGGCGCATTTTTGAGCGCTTCGCCGACAAGGCGCGGGATCTGCAACAGCGCTGTGACGATTTCTTTTTCCTGGGTCTCGGAGAGAACGCCGCGCTGGCGCCCGGCCGCGAGCGCGATAGAAGCGAGGGAGGCGAGCTGGCAGGTGAAGGCTTTTGTCGAGGCGACGCCGATCTCAGGCCCCGCCGCCATCGGGAAGATGATATCTGCCTCACGCGCGATCGACGATTCCGGCACGTTGACGACAGCCGCGATCTTTTGCCCGTTAGCCTTGGCGTTGCGCAGCGCCGCCAGCGTGTCGGCGGTCTCGCCCGACTGCGACACGAAGAGCGCGCCGCCGTTCTTCGGATAAGGAACGTCGCGATAGCGCAGTTCAGAGGCGACATCGATTTCGACGGGAAGGCGCGCCCAGGTCTCGAACCAGTATTTCGAAATGAGCCCTGCGTAATACGCGGTGCCGCAGGCGGAAATCGTCAGCCGGTCGAGTTTTGAAAAATCGAAGGCGCCCTGGGGCAGCAAAATCGTTCCCGTCGCGGCGTCGATATAGCGCGAGAGCGTGTGCGCGATGACTTCGGGCTGTTCGTAGATCTCCTTCGCCATGAAATGGCGGTGGCCGTCCTTGTCGACGACATTATCGGACGCCGATGAAATCGTCTCGGCGCGCGCGGCTTTGACGCCTTTTTCGGTGTAGACGTCGAATTTCTGGCGCGTGATGACGGCAAAGTCGCCTTCTTCAAGATAGGTGACGCGGTTGGTGAACGGGGCGAGGGCATAAGCGTCCGACCCGACGAACATCTC
>JBBTJH010000232.1:0-5066 GCA_038059555.1 Pseudomonadota bacterium
AACGTGAATTGTTCCTTGGGAATATCGAAGCAAAACGCGACTGGGGTCATGCGAGAGATTTCGTCGAGGGAATGTGGATGATGCTCCAGCAGGAAAAGCCGGACGACTATGTGCTCGGCACCGGCGCGACCCATTCGGTGCGTGAATTCGTCGAGCGCGCTTTTGCGGCCGCTGGCGTAACCATCGAATGGCGCGGGAGCGGCGTTCACGAAACCGGCGTCAGCAAAGCGTCCGGCGAAACGATGGTGCGCATCGATCCGCGCTATTTCCGCCCGACCGAAGTCGATCTTCTGCTCGCCGATCCGTCGAAAGCGCGCAAGGTTCTCGGCTGGTCCCACAAGACAGCGTTTCCCGATCTTGTTGAGGAAATGGTTCAGGCTGACCTTGCGGAAGTCGATGCCGGCGCGGAGCGCTGAAAATGCAGGCGGCAGAGGCGATATACGATCTTGCAGGAAAGCGCGTCTTCGTCGCCGGCCACCGCGGCATGGTCGGATCTGCGATCTTGCGCCGCCTCGCCCCTGAAAATTGCGGACAAACGCTGACGGTCGCCAAAGCCGATCTCGACTTGCGCGATCAGGCGGCGGTCAATCGCTGGATGTCAGACAATCGCCCAGATACTGTGTTCATTCCGGCGGCGAAGGTAGGCGGCATTCACGCCAATGCGGCCTATCCGGCTGAATTTCTCTACGACAACGTCGTGATCGCAGCCAACCTTATCCATGCTGCGCATCAAACGGGCGTTCAAAAGTTGCTGTTTCTCGGCTCATCTTGCATTTACCCGCGCCTCGCGCCGCAGCCCCTCGTTGAGGAGGCGTTGTTGACCGGACCTCTTGAGCCGACGAATGAATGGTACGCCATCGCCAAGATTGCCGGCGTCAAATTATGCGAAGCGTATCGGCGCCAATATGGCGACGATTTTATTTCAGCCATGCCCACCAACCTTTATGGGCCGGACGACAATTATCACCCGGAAAACAGTCACGTCATCCCCGGAATGATACGCCGCGCGCACGAAGCCAAACTCGCCGGCGAACGCGATTTCACGATATGGGGCACTGGCAAGCCTTATAGGGAATTCATGTATGTCGATGACTGCGCTGATGCGTTAATCTTTCTCATGAAGCATTATTCAAGCGCCAGCGTCATCAATGTCGCCGTCGGCTCGGATATTTCGATCGCCGACCTTGCCCGCATGGTGATGGAGATTGTCGGCCTTAAGGGCGATCTGAAACACGATCTCTCAAAGCCCGACGGCACGCCGCGCAAATTGATGTCGCCGGCCCGGCTGCTTCAGATGGGATGGTCGGCGAAAACCCCGCTTCGCGACGGGCTGAAGCTTGCCTATGAATCATTTAAACGCGGGCCGGCCGGCGCTGCGTAGAAAATCTGTCCGCCGCATATCTTTAAGGGAACCCGATCAAGGAGCAACCGGTTAACCGCAGGCCAAGCTCTATAAGGAAAAGTTGAGCAAACGCCGCGCGCCAATGCGGGAAAAACCTGGTCTACCGTCAATCAATCAGGACGCTGCTCACAACGCAACGCCCTGCGCCCAATGACAGCTGATCAACCGCGAAGACCTCGCCGCATGAGCGTTCAGTCTCACCGAAACCACGCTACGCGCCGTGACTGGCTCATCAAATAAAATCCTGAACCCGTCGCCTTCATTCACGATCCGCGCAGGCCGATCTACCGATTGAACTTCAACGGCGTTTGCATGCTCCAGGAGAATAACGAGTTCGTTTTTTGGCTCGTCTTCAAAATGCGTCCAGATGATTTCTGCGGTCGCGGCCAATTTTCCCCTCGGGCCTACACCGAATACGAACGGCGTTTTACGCCTTAGCTTCGATTCAATGAACCGGCTGACTGAGGCGGGCTTCATCTCGTCAAGCAGAGCGCGCAGATAAAAGCCGCGCTTTGTCCTGAATTTGAGCTTTGCGGGGGTGTAGGCGTTAATCAGCCGTAGAAGCTCCGCCCGGCGCGCCGGTTTCATCCCAAGGGTCTTCGTCCCATCGCCCCAATAAACAACCGACAAGATCTCGTTGATGAACTGAAACTCAGCGCCGCTGCCGAGAAGGCGGAGCCACAAATCCCAATCCATCGTGTAATGAAGCGCCGCATCGAGACCGCCGGCTTTTTCATACGCCGCTCGGCGGAAAAAACACGACGGCTGGGAAATGACGCAGCCGGATCTGAGATTTTCGCCCGGCGGCGCCGCCGCCCAATGATAGCCGGTCATGCGCCCCTTTTCGTCACAAATGGCGCTGTGCCCGGCCACGACATCAACCGAGGGATTGGCGTCGAACACCGCGTACGCAGACTGGACGGCGTCTGGAAAAAGAAAGTCGTCGGCGTTGAGCCAGCCAAGGATTTCGCCTGACGTTTCGTTCCAGCCCTCGATGATAGCCGCAGACTGGCCGGCGTCAGGTCCGTGCCGCCGGTAGGCGAACAGGCCGTCGTATCTGTCGGCGAGGGCCGCGACGCGCGGGTCGTTCGATGCGTCGAGCAACGATACATGGAGCCTCTCGCTCTGACAGGCAAGGCTCGCAAAGCAGGTCGGCATCAGATCGTGATACGCGCCGACGGGAACGGATATCGAAAACTTTGTCGCCATAAGCCAAGACCCGCCGCCTTATTCCGTCACCTGATCGAATGCAAGTCGCCGCTTATCGGACGCAAGTTGGTTTTTCGCCGGATCAAGCTTACCGGCGACCATGCCATGAGCACAGCAAGCTCCCGCGCGTTCATCTTGCTCCGGCGCCGATTGACCGAATTGCTTTTCCGGATTTGACCGCCGCCAAAATAACCGTCGCGCAACGCCCTGACATAGACGCTCGCCTCGCCGATGAGCGCCATCTTGAATAACAGCGCCAGATCGAGCGCCAAGCGTAACGGAATGCCTCCCCAATAGAGCAGGGAGGGGAAATTCTTCCGCACCAGCCATATCCGGTTTCGGTGACCGTGATAGACAGTGAAAGCGCTGTGCCGTCCGGTGATGGCCGACCCTTCATGCAGGACATGCGCATCGGCGACTTGCACAGACCGGCCTCCTTTCATGCGAAGCCGCATGCCGAGATCGACATCTTCGCCATAGCAAAAAAAGCTCTCGTCAAATCCGCCAAGCGCGTCGAATTCGGATTTCCGGTACATTGCGGCGGCCGCGCAAGCCGAGAAGCACTCTCCTTCGTCTGGCGCTGTCGAGGCGGGCCATCCGAAATGACCGCGATAGGCGATGCCGAATGCGTGCAGAACGTCGCCTGCGCCGTCAATCACGGTTGGATCGCCCGCGTTAAGCTGCAACGACCCGAAAGCGTCAACGCCGGGCCGCCGGCGGGATGCATCGACCAGGCGCTGAAGCCAGTTTTCTTCCGCGTAGGCGTCGGGGTTGAGAAAGACAAGCCAATCCCCTTGCGCCAGTTCCGCAGCGCGGTTGTTCGCAGCGGCGAAGCCAAGGTTTTCCGCAGATTTGACGATATTTGCGTTCGGCGCGGCCGTTCGGGCGCTGTCAATCGATCCGTCTACGGACGCGTTGTCAAACACAATGACTTCAAAGTCCCGATAACTTTGCAGATCGAGATGGCGAAGGCATTTCGCAAGTCTCTCTCCCGAATTGTAATTTACGATGATGACGGAAAGCATTGCGCTTTTTCGAACTCCGGGCGGGATTCAACGACACCCTCTATCGCGCGGCGGCGCGATTGAAGTTCGCCGGATAATACTTCGCGAAACCGCAGCGGCTGACAAGGCGCCGCAGCCCCCGGACTATATATCTTCGAAGTTCAAAGCGATTTCCACTCCAAAGGGGCCCTTTTATGTCGCCGGCCTGAAATGCTGACCGGCCCCCGAGGGGGCCGGCGCTTTGTTCTCGTTTTAGACAGGAGGGCGGCCCCGCTGGTAGCCGACCAACCCGGCCGCAAAAGCGAAGGGCAATTATCCGAAAGCAAAGTCATCGGCGTGGAGCTCGCTGACGAGAACGCCCTTCAGGACCACAATGTCTGCGGCGCCGAAATTTATCGTCGTGTTTACTCCGTCATCGCTCGCCGCAGCGATTACTTCGGCGAATGTGTCGAACGATGCGCCAAAGCCGACAAGCCGGATGACGTCCTCGCTCGCCGCGCCGGCGGCGAAATCACGTACCGTATCCTGGTCGCCGCCGAGTGCGAATACGAAGGTGTCGTCGCCGATGCCGCCGGTCAGCGTGTCGGCTCCATCGTCACCGGAAATCGTGTCGAGGCCTGACCCGCCGTTAAATCTGTCGTCACCGAACGAGCCGAGCATCGAATCGTCGCCCGCTCCCCCGTCCGCCGCATCATCGCCAGACCCGCCATCAACCGTGTCGCGACCGGATCCGCCCAGCAACTTGTCGTCGCCGATATCGCCGTTCAACTGGTCGTGGCCGTCATCGCCGTAGAGCGTATCATTGAGATCGCCGCCGGAAAGCGTATCGCCTTCTGTCCCGCCCAGAAGAACGTCGTAGCCCTTACCGCCATCTTCGCTGTCCTTGCCAGACCCGCCGCTCAGCGTATCGTTGCCGTTATCGCCGAAAAGATCGTCGCTGCTCGTTCCGCCGTTCAGCTTGTCGCGATCGGCGCCGCCATGGATCGTATCATTGCCGGCGCTGCCGTCCATGGAGTCGTCGCCGACGCCGCCGTCAACGTCGTCGCGGCCCTGACCGCCGACGATCAAGTCGTTGCCGCTGCCGCCATGGATCGTGTCATTGCTGTCATCGCCAAAGACGGAATCGTCGCCGTTATCCCCTTCAAGGTAGTCGTGGCCGGAACCGCCGCTAATGGTATCGGAGCCGTCACGGCCGCGCACTGAATCATCGCCCGATCCGCCGTTGACGGAATCGTCGCTCAGATTTCCAACGATGCTGTCGTCATATGAGGAGCCGTTCGACGCGCCGCCGCCGGCCGCAAACATGCGAATGTCGTCGCCATCGACAAAAAGGTCGGCGGCATTCACGTTCTGAAGCGTAATCGTCGCGCCGGACGGCGTATAGGTGACAGTCGCGTCTGCGCCGTTCTGCGCAAACGCGAACGAGTTCATATCGAAAATCGTGTTGTCGA
>JBBTJH010000233.1:0-4404 GCA_038059555.1 Pseudomonadota bacterium
GGCTCAACATTTTCACCATGCTGCGTTTTTCTTCGCAGCGTTATCTCTCCGACCGGGAGGCGGCCGCCTATATTTCATTCGACATCATCCAGCTGAGCGCGCTGTTGTTCCTGACCGGCGGACTGCAAAATCCGTTCGCGGTCCTGATCCTTGCGCCGGTGACGATTGCGGCGAGCGTTTTGCCGCTCCGCCTCACGGTGCTGGTCGGCTCTCTCGCCTTCGCCGGCATTTCAATCCTCGCCGCTTATCATCTGCCGCTCCCCTGGCGTGTTGGGGGATCGGCGGAATTCCCGCCTGTCCTCAATGTCGGCGTCTGGGTCTCGCTCTCCTTCGCGGTCGCGTTCTTCGCCGCTTATGCGCACCGGATTGCCGCTGAGTCGGCGCAGCTTCGAAGCGCGCTTGCCGCCTCGCAAATGGTGCTGGCGCGCGAGGAAAGGCTTGCAGCGCTCGGCGGTCTTGCGGCCGCCGCCGCGCACGAGCTTGGAACGCCGCTCGCGACGATCCAGCTGACCGCCAAGGAAATGGCGAGCGAGCTCAAAGGTCAGGGCCTTCTCGAGGAAGACGCGCGTTTGCTGGTCAGTCAGGCCCAGCGCTGCCGCGAGATACTCGGGCGCCTTTCCAACCGGGGCGAGGCTGGCGATGTGATGATGGATCGCATCAATGTCGAACTGCTGATGAAAGAGGCCGCGAGCCCCTTCGTCGAGGCGCGGCAGGGGCCGGCGGTCATATTCGAGGTGAAAGGCGGCGCCGGGGATCAGGCGCCATTGGTGCTGCGTCGGCGCCCTGAAATCATCTACGGCCTTCGCAACATCATCGAGAACGCGGTCGGCTACGCGCGCTCGAAAGTCCTCGTCGCCGCCGACTGGGACGCCGAGGCGCTGACGATCGAGGTTCACGATGACGGGCCGGGGTTTTCGCCCGAGATACTCGGCCGGCTCGGCGAGCCTTATCTTGGCGGCCGGTCGCGCAGCCTCGCGCGCGGGGGCGCTGGAAAAGGCGGGCTCGGCCTTGGCTTTTTCATCGCAAAAACGCTGCTGGAGCGGACCGGCGCTGCAATTTCCTTCGACAACCGGCCGTGGGACGACGGCGCCCCCAATGGCGCCCCCGATGGCGCATGGGTCGCCGCGCGCTGGCCGCTCGCCGCGATTTCCGCCGCGCCCGAATGAGGCAAAACTTGCGTCACGCCGCCCAACAGGTCAAAACCGGCCCGGAATTCCCTCAGGATTTTAAAAGCCCGAGCAAAGCGGGCGCAAATGGGCGGACGCTGCCGAATGGATGACGAGATCAAGATCGCTGACGACCTTCCCGAGGACGCGTCCCTCCTCATCGTCGACGATGACGAGCCGTTCCGCATCCGGTTAGGGCGCGCCATGGAAAAGCGCGGTTTTGCGACCCAGCTCGCCGCCGGCGTCAAGGAAGCGATCCGCCTCGCCAAGGAAACGCCGCCCGCTTTTGCGGTGGTCGATCTGCGGCTTGAAGACGGCGACGGTCTCGAAGTCGTCAACGCCATCCACGATATTCGTGAGGACTGCCGCGTCGTCATGCTGACCGGCTACGGCAACATCGCAACCGCAGTCGCGGCCGTCAAAGCCGGCGCGCTCGATTATCTTTCAAAACCGGCCGACGCGGACGACGTTGAAAAAGCCTTGCTCGCGCGCGGCGGCACAAGGCCCGAGCCGCCGGAAAATCCGATGTCGGCCGACCGCGTCCGCTGGGAGCATATCCAGCGCGTCTATGAACTTTGCGATCACAACGTCTCGGAAACCGCGCGGCGCCTCGGCATGCACCGCCGCACCCTGCAGCGGATCCTCGCCAAACGCGCGCCGAAGTAACGAGGGCCCTATCGCGAGACCACAGCGCCGTGCGGCGTTGCAGCGCCCGTCCAGCCATGCGGCCAGAGGCGCGACGTGAAGACGAAACCGGGCTCGCCGTCGACGTCGCTAAAATCTTCGTCGATTGAAATGGCGCCGGTCTCAGGATCGAGCTTCAGGAGATAGAGACGATCGGTCGGCGCTCTGCTCGAGGTGACGACGATGCGCTGCGTCTTCGGATCATACGAAGTCCAGTGCGGGCGGTAATCGTCCTTGATCGTCACCCGCGAGACCTCGACCGGTTTTGCCGGATCGGCGAGATCGAGAACGACAAGGCCGTTGATCGCGGGAACGCTCTGGACGAGGAAACGCCCGGCGATCGTCGGCACGCCGCACATGTTTCCAGGAAACGTATGCACGAGCTTGGCCTTCGGCTTGTCGCCCGCGAGCCCCGTTATGCGCTCAAGACCGCAAGCGAGCGTTTGCACATAGACGGAGCCGTCCGGACCGACGCGCGGCTCTTCCGGGCTGATATGCGCGTAGCGATTGGCGCCGACGTCCAGATAGTCCGTCTTCAACAGCTTGAGATCCGAGAGGCGCCAGAGCTGATACGTGACCCCGCTGAAAAGATCGGCGTCGTGCATCGATGAATTTGTCGACAAAACGCGGTCAATTTCGGGGAGAATGACGAGGCCGTAGGGCGCAAGATACGCGCCGGGCAGCGAAGGGTCGGCGGTGCTCGCCGCGCGCACCATCTCGCCCTTTTCGTTGATTTCAACCAGCCCGCCCGATTGGCCGGCGGCGCCGTGATGGCCTTCATGCTCCGTATGCTGAAAACTTGCGAGCACGTTACCGTTCGGCAGCCTTAAAAACGAATGCGGATGCGTGTAGCCGCCGAGCTCCCTGAAGGAGGCGGCGATTTTCAGCTTCTCCGGATCGCGCGTGTCGAAGATGAACGTCTTGCCGCCGTCATGGTCGTTCGCGAACAGCATGCCGCTTTCCGGCATTGCGTATTCGGTGTGATGGATGCGGATCGTCTGCTGGTCGGTTTCAATCGACGAGACCGGGCGGCCGTAAGAAGGCGAGGCCGGATCGGCGTCGATAACGGCGAGGAAATCATTGCCCTCTTTGGCGGCGTCGCCCGCCCAGACAAAGAGATAATGCCCCGCCGGATCGCCTTCCGCAGCAATCGCGGGCGCGCCGCAAAAAAGCGCGAGCAGCGCTATCGTCAGTTGTTTCACGAGCAAGCGATCGTCCTCCCAAAAACCCGGCAGGGGCGGCGAATGTCTTAAGGACCCGGCCCCATCAGCCAAGGATTGCGCGGCAAGATAGCGTGGTCCGGCGCTTCTTCAAAGACATTCGCGCCGCCGGCGCTGACTGCAATCGGCCGGAGGGGGCTGGGTCGCCGCAAACCTGAAATGCGGCAGAGCGAGCCGTCGGCGCGGCGAAAGGTTCTGGCCCGCTTGACCCGTGCGCGGTCTCGCCTAGGGTCGTCGGCAAAGCCGGCAATTCCGGCGCAGACAAGGGATAATTCATGCGTAAACTGATGCTGACGGCCGCCTGCGCGGCGATTGCTTTCGCCGCCGCCTCGGCCGAGGCGGCCGAGATCAATATTCCGTATGAAGAGTTTACGCTCGATAACGGCCTTCGCGTCATCGTGCACGAAGACAGGAAAGCGCCGGTCGTCGCCGTCTCGATCTGGTATCATGTCGGATCGAAAGACGAGCCTCAGGGCCGCACCGGATTTGCGCACCTTTTCGAACATCTGATGTTCAACGGCTCTGAAAACCATGACGGCGAATGGTTCTTGCCGCTCGACGAGGTTGGCGCGACCGACGTCAACGGCAATACCTGGTTTGATCGCACTTCCTATTTCGAAACCGTGCCGACGCCGGCGCTCGATCGGATCTTGTTCATGGAATCGGACCGTATGGGGCACCTTCTCGGCGCGATCACGCAGGCAAAGCTCGATGAGCAGCGCGGCGTCGTCCAGAACGAAAAGCGCGAGGGCGACAACCAGCCCTACGGCCGCATGGAATATTCAACGCTTGCGGGGCTTGTTCCCGCCGGCCACCCGTACGCGCATTCGACGATCGGCTCGATGGAGGATCTCAACGCCGCCGATCTTGAAACGGTGAAAAACTGGTTCCGCGAATATTACGGCGCCTCCAACTCTGTCCTCGTTCTCGCCGGCGACATCGACGCCAAGACGGCGCGCGAGAAGGTTGAAAAATATTTCGGCGACATCGACGCCGGGCCGCCGTTGACGCGCATGAAAGCCGACGCGCCCAAACTCGACGTCAACAAGCGCGAGATCATGTATGACAGCGTGCCGCAGGTGAAAATCGACCGCAACTGGGTCGCGCCGGGCCGCACCTCGAAAGACGCCGTGCTGATGACGCTCGCGGCGGAAGTCCTCGGCGGCGGGAAGACCTCGCGGCTTTATCAACGCCTCGTCTACGATCTTGAGCTTGCGACCAGCGCGACCGCGCAGCTGCAAGATCAGGAGCTCTTGAGTTTTTATTCGGTGACGGTCGATCCGAAAAAAGAAGCCGATCCCGCCGACGTCGAAGCCGAAATGGAAAAAGTCGTC
>JBBTJH010000234.1:0-5065 GCA_038059555.1 Pseudomonadota bacterium
AATTTAGAAGCTTGTGCAGAACACCTTTGCCGCCGCCTGCCGAGATTAGCTCCCAATGGGCGCCAATCTCCTCGTCGGTCGATTTGGTGTCCGGACCGAATATTTCGTCGAAAGTTTTTCTCAAGCGCGCGGGCGACATCAAAGCTCCCAGCAAGAAGCCGAACGGCGTCAGCCCGAGTTTCTGGATCGGTCTCGCGCGATGCTGCTCCGGAAAAAGACCGCCATTCAAGAAGGCAATTGAATTGATCGAAAAGCCTAGCGAGCCCTCGTTGTGTCGCGCAAGCAGCTCTTGCGCGACGGTGTCGCCATAATCATGCGCGAGGATATGCGCTTCGTTGATCCCAAGATGCTCGATCAGCGCTTCTTGAAGATCCGCTTGCGAATTGATCGTATAGGCGAAGTCTCCCGGCTTTTCTGAAAGGCCGAAGCCAAGCATGTCGAGTGCGACAAGCCGAAAATGCGATTTGAGATCATCCCAGATGGGATTCCAGTCCCAGGAGGATGTCGGGTACCCGTGAATGAGCAGCAACGAGGGTTTTGTTACGTCGTCTCCTTCGGCGGTCCAATAGGCGAGGCGGCGTCCGCCGACGATCAATTCCTTCGCCTGCTGCCGCCACAGCGCGACGGGCTTCACAGAAGTTCTTTCAACGCCCGCCAGGCGATATCGCGGCGGTAAAAACCTTCAGCCCAGTCGATTTCGCCAACACCCTTATAGGCGCGTTCAACGGCGTCCCGAATGGTGGGACCGCTTGCCGTGATGTTGAGAACGCGGCCGCCGTCAGCGACCAGCGCACCATCTCGCGTTTTCGTGCCGGCGTGAAAGACGACGACGTTCTCGCAACGCCCGGCGCGGTCAACCCCGCGAATTTCCGATCCTTTCGAATAGGCGCCCGGATACCCCTTCGCCGCCATCACGATGAGCGCGCAAGAGTCACTGGACCAATCAAGCGCTTCTGCTCGGAGGTTTCCCGTCGCTGCAGCGTGCAGCACCGGCAACAGATCGCTTTTCATCAGGCGCATCATCACCTGACATTCCGGATCGCCAAAGCGAACATTGAACTCGATGAGCTTCGGACCATCGGTCCCGATCATCAATCCTGCAAACAGCACGCCTTTAAAAGGACGACCGCGCCGCGCCATTTCCGCGATGACGGGTTCGATAATCTGCTTCATGGTTTGGTCGCGCACGTCATCGGTGAAAATCGGCGCCGGCGCGTAGGCGCCCATTCCGCCTGTGTTCGGTCCTCTGTCGCCGTCGAATGCGCGCTTGTGGTCTTGAACCGCAATCAACGGGACTACCGTCTCGCCGTCGGAGATAACGAAAAAACTCGCCTCTTCGCCGTCCAGAAAATCCTCGATGACGATTTCACGTCCGGCCTCTCCGAGCGCCCCGCCGAGCAGGCTTTCAATCGCGTCGTCCGCTTCCGCCAAGGTTGCGGCGATGATGACGCCTTTGCCGGCGGCGAGACCGTCCGCTTTGACGACGAAAGGAGCTTTTCTGGTCCTCAGATACGCTTTGGCGGCTGCCGACTGCTTAAATCGCGCGAACCCAGCAGTCGGGGCGCCGACTGCGGTTGCGACCTCTTTCATGAAGCCTTTCGAGGATTCAAGTTCTGCAGCGGCGGCGTCAGGTCCAAAGCAAGGGATGCCGGCCTCCAGGAGCCGGTCGGCGAGACCTGCCGCCAGCGTTGCCTCCGGCCCGACGACAACGAGATTGATGCCTCGCGTTTGGGCGGCCATCACAATTCCGTCGATATCGTCCGCGCTGATGCCGGTCGGCTCGCCGAGGAGATTGAGACCGGGATTGCCCGGCGCTAGATAGAGCCGGGTCAGGAGCGGACTTTGAGCGATTTTCCATCCGAGCGCATGTTCGCGTCCGCCGCCGCCGACAAGCAGAACTTTCACCTTTAGCTTCTCCCTTCAGCAAAAAGCGTTTAGGCGTCACGCCGGACCGGATCAATGCCGACAGACACCGAGACTGACGCGATCGAACCATTGCCAGAATCGCCCGCCGCTTCGACCGAGACCTCGGTCGCGGCGGTAAGCGGCGAGCGTTTGCCTCATCCGCCCCGCGTCAGGAGATTCAGGACGCCGAAGGTTTTGCGATCGGCCGAGCGGTCACTTCTTCGCTGGCAGACGCGCCTGATCGAACGGCTCGCCGCAAATCCCGTCCGCCGGCGCCGCTCCTCAATTGCAGGCGCCGTTCTCCTCAATATGGCGTTGATCTCGGTGCTCGCCGTCTATGGGCGCGTGCGAATTTATGTTCCGAACAAGCCAGCTGAATCGATATCTGTCGTCTTCGTCGATCTGCCCGCCAATCCTCCGGTGGTCGACCTCCGCGACCCGGAAATTGCGCCCGAGCCCGAACCTGAGCCTGTTAAAGAACCTGAATTGATGCCCGAGCCGGAACCGGCGCCAAAGCCCGAACCTGAGCCGCCGGTTCAGCCGGAACCAGAACCAAAACCAGAGCCAGAACCGGCCCTCGACTTGACGCCGGAGCCGGCGTTTGCGCGCCCTTCTGAAGTCGAGAACGCGCCGTTCATTCCTGATCAGGCTCCAGCGCCCGCCCCGCCGACCCTCGACGAGCCGCTTCCGGGAGACATCGAAGTCGACGGCGATCAAGCGCCGACCGAAACTGAGCAGCCGTTGGTCTCCGTCGAACCGGAAGCGAAACAAAAAGAAGCGGAAGAAGACTCCGGCGACGAAGATGAAAAGGGCGATGAAGTCGGGGCGGGTGAAGTCGCCGCCGGTGAAAAGGAAGACCGTGAACAAGCGCCCGTAGCCGAGATAGCTCCGGCCCCGGCCGTAAAGCCGGCGACCGGCGATGATATGTTCGACGAAGAGCCGGTTTTTAACGGACGCCGACTCGCTCTGCCGTCGGTCAATTTGCCGAAAGGCGATACGTCCGCCGTACCCGGAACATCGGGCGTCGTCGCAATCTATTGCCCCGAAGAATTCAAGGACAAGGAAAAGATCGCCGAATGCGCCGGGCGACCCGAAATTCGTTCAGGTTGGCGACCAGGATCTTCTGGCGAGGATTTTTCGAAAGCCGCCGCCGTACTCAAGGACAGAAAGCAGCACGGCGATTTCTCGAACGACGCCGTGACTTTCGGGCCTGAAATCGCGCGCCAGATTGAGCAGCGGCGCAGGACCGAAGATCTCGAAGATTTCCGGAAAAAACAGGACCTCGGGAATGCGGGCATTGCAAGCGATCCCGCCGCAGGAACGCGTCCCGATCTGGCTCCGCCCATCGATGATCCGTCATGGACTCGCCGCGACGATCCTCTGGTAAACCAGAAAGACGTCGAAAAACTTCGTAAAGAACTTGAAGAAGCGGAAAAGAAGAAATCGCCTCAATGAAAAAGGGCCGGGAAGTTCCCGGCCCTTTTGAGTTCGCTCAGTTCGCCTGAATTTATTCTTCTGCGGCGACCATGACAAATTGGCGGCCTTTGGCTTTAATCGCGAAGTGCACGCGTCCGCCCGACAGGGCGTAGAGCGTGTGGTCGCGGCCGATGCCGACGCCGGCGCCCGGGTGATATTTTGTGCCGCGCTGGCGGACGATGATGTTACCCGGGACGACTGTCTCGCCGCCGAATTTTTTCACGCCCAAGCGTTTTGATTCTGAATCGCGTCCGTTCTTTGACGAACCGCCTGCTTTTTTATGCGCCATGATCCGTCTCCTTTATCCTATTCTTCATCCGCGCGAGCGCGGTCCGATTTCGCGCGGGGCGGTTTGCCGGCGACAAGTTCTTTCGCCTGATCAACCCATTCGTCGCGTGTCGCGCGGCCATGAAGCTCAAGCGCTTCGTCCATTTTCGCGACGTCCGCCGCCGACATTTTCGCGATCTGCTTCAGCGAGGTGACGCCGTAGCCGGCGAGTTTTTCTTTCAACTTCGGGCCGACGCCGCCGATCAGCGACACATCGTCGTTGAAGTCGCCGGCGGGCGCCGCTTCTTTTTTCGCTGCGGGCTTTTTAGCGGCGGCTTTCTTCGCCGAGGGCTTGGCGCCGTCGGTCAAAATGTCAGTGATTTTCACGATCGTCAAAAGCTGACGGTGACCTTTTTTGCGGCGGTAATTTTGACGGCGGCGTTTCTTGAAGATGACAATCTTGGGTCCGCGCGCCTGTTCGACGATTTCGGCCGCAACCGACGCGCCGGCGATCAGCGGAGCGCCGACGGTGACATCAGCGCCGTTGCCGAGCATCAGAACTTCTTCGAGAGTGATGATGTCGCCTTCGTCGCCGGGGAGGCGTTCGATTTTGAGGACATCGTCCTTGGCGACGCGGTATTGCTTACCGCCAGTCTTGACGACTGCGTACATAATCCGACTCCTGTCCGCGCATCATGGCGCGAGCGTCCTTTTTGACCCCGGTTTCTGTCGCCCGGTTCTTATGGGAGGCGGCTGACTAGCCCCTGGCCCAAGGAAGGTCAAGCGCCGGATTTTCAGGGCGGCCGGGCGGGGGTATGAGCTCTGCCATGAATTACCGTCACGCCTTTCACGCCGGCAACCATTGCGACGTTCTCAAACACGCCGCCCTGACGCTGGCGCTTGGCCTGCTCACGGCCAAGGAAAAGCCCTTCATGGTCCTCGACACCCATGCGGGGCGCGGGCTTTACGACCTCGATAGCGAGGCGGCGGCCCGTTCCGGAGAGCATCTGGGCGGAATTGCACGGATATTCGAGGATGGCGACGCCCCTGAGGCCCTTTCCCCATACTTCGACGCAGTAAGGCGGCAAAATCCTTTCGGGGGGCTTCGCTGGTATCCGGGCTCCCCGGCGATTGTCCGGGATGCGCTCCGGCCGGGAGACAGCGCTAAATTTTGTGAGCTGCACCCCGACGAACGAGAGGCGCTGGAAGCGGCGATCGACGGAGACCGGCAAGTCCGGATTTACGACCGCGACGGATATCAGGCGGTGAGGGCGTTTCTTCCGCCGCCAGAACGACGGGGACTAGTTCTCATCGATCCGCCATTCGAAGCGCCCGGAGAATTTGAGCGTCTGGCCGGCGCGCTCGCCGATGGAATTGAACGCTGGGCAAGCGGCGTTTTCATGATCTGGCGGCCAAT
>JBBTJH010000235.1:0-4629 GCA_038059555.1 Pseudomonadota bacterium
CCGGCGCGCAGTATTCATTGACGCGCGCCGGTAGTGCGTGGTCTCGCTTGAGCGGCGCGCGCATTAGGCCGATACCTTCCGGCGCGGCGATTGCGCCTTTTACGAGGATAGAGTGACGCCATGAAACGATTGCTGATTGGAGTGCTGGCGACGCTCGCGGCCTCATGCGCCGGCGCGGCGCAGGCGCCGTCATCCCCCTTGATCGCATCCAATCCGGAATGGATCGAACCGGTCCCGCCGTTCAGGGTTTACGAGAACATTTATTATGTCGGAACGCGAGGGCTTGCGGCTTATCTGATTGCAACGCCGGAGGGGCATTTCCTACTCGATGGCGGCGTGCCGGAAAACGCGCCGCTGATCGCGAGGAACATCGAAAAGCTCGGCTTCGAAATCAAGGACGTGAAACTCCTCCTCAACAGCCACGCGCATTTCGATCATTCGGGGGGGCTGGCGGCGCTGAAGAAAATGACTGGCGCGACGTTAGTCGCAAGCGATGGCGACCGATGGGCGCTGGAAACCGGACTTGTTCCGGGGTCGGAAGAGGATCTTGATATGACGGCCCCGCCGGTGAAGGTCGATCACGTCATCGGCGATGAGGAAAGCCTGACGCTTGGGGGTGCGATGCTGACAGCCCATCTGACGCCTGGCCACACCAAAGGTTGCACTTCGTGGGCCATGAATGCGGGCGGTAAGGCAGTCCTCTTTTTTTGCAGCGCGACGGTCGCGGCGAACCGCCTTGCGGTCCCGCAGCAATATGAAGGCATAGTCGAGGATTACCGCGCGACTTTTGCAAAGACGAAGAATTGGCGCCCCGATCTTTTTCTCGCCAATCATCCTTTTTTCTTCGACATGGAGGAAAAGCGCGCGCGCCAGATCGCCGGCGATGATCAGGCGTTCGTCGATCCAGATGAGTTTCAGTCTGTGATGGTCAAACTTGAAGCGGCGTTCGAAAAAGCGCTCGCCGAGCAATCGGCGAAAGCGGCGGAACAGTGAGCGCGCCGCGCCTTCCTTTGTTGATGGGCGTCGTCAATGTGACGCCGGATTCATTTTCCGACGGCGGCGCCTATAACGATCCCGCGCATGCGATCGATCATGGGCTAAAGCTCGTCGATGAAGGGGCCGCCATTCTTGATATCGGCGGAGAATCGACGCGCCCCGGCGCCGATCTCGTCGGCGAAGAAACCGAACTCTCGCGCGTCATACCGGTCATCAAGGGGCTTGCGAGCCAGACCGCGGCCGCGATCTCGATCGATACGCGAAAGCCGGCGGTCGCAAGAGCTTGCGTCGAAGCGGGCGCGTCGATCTGGAACGATGTCTCGGCGCTTGCCTTCAGCGAGGACAGTCTCGCGATCGCCGCCGCGCTCGATTGCCGGATCGTCTTGATGCATGCCCAGGGCGACCCGAAATCGATGCAGAACGATCCGCGCTATGATGACGTCGTCGAGGAAGTGCTCGGCGCCCTCGCGCGACGGATCAAGGCTTGCGAGGCGGCAGGGATCGCCCGGTCCCGGCTGATCGCCGATCCGGGGATCGGCTTTGGCAAGACCCTCGCCCATAACCTCGCGCTCATCGCCGGCCTCAGCCGGTTTTCGAGCCTTGGCGTTCCGGTGCTGTTAGGGGCGTCGCGCAAGCGCTTCATCGCTTCGCTGGACCGGCAGGGGCCTGCCGGCGACCGGCTCGGGGGCTCGATTGCGGCGGCGCTTGCCGGGGCGGCCGGCGGGGCCTCGATCATCCGCGTCCATGACGTCGCGGCGACCCGGCAGGCGCTGGCGGTCGCGGCCGCCATAGAAAAGGCCCCTTCGGGGCGTTAAGGGATTTCTCGGCCCGGCCGGCCTATACTGGCCGGCCAGAGGGAGTTTCGGCCATGCGCGGCGATGAAGACGCTCAATCCGCGACCGCTGCCTCGTCGGCGGCGGAGCGGAAAATTTTCGGAACGGACGGGGTCCGCGGTCTCGCCAATGCGGGGGCGATGACGCCTGAGTCCATTTTGAAGCTCGGCATGGCGGCGGGGCGCTATTTCCGCAATGGCGAACACCGCCACCGGGTGGTGATCGGCAAAGATACGCGCCTTTCAGGCTACATGATCGAGCCGGCGCTGACGGCGGGCTTTGCCGCCTCAGGCATGGATGTGTTTCTGCTGGGGCCGTTGCCGACGCCGGCGATGGCGATGCTGACGCGGTCTTTGCGCGCCGATCTCGGCGTCATGATTTCCGCTTCGCATAATCCGTATCAGGACAATGGCGTCAAGTTTTTCGGGCCGGACGGGTTCAAGCTTTCCGACGAGGCTGAGCTTGCAATCGAGCGATTGATGAATGAGCCGGCCGCGGACGGGCTTGCCGCATCGGCCGATCTCGGCCGCGTCAAACGCATCGACGACGCCGGCGCGCGCTATATCGAATTCGCCAAGAACGCTTTTCCGCGCGGACTCTCGCTCGACGGCCTGCGCGTCGTCGTCGATTGCGCGAACGGCGCCGCTTATAAAGTCGCGCCGACCGTCTTGTGGGAATTGGGCGCTGATGTGAGAGCGATCGGCGTCGATCCAAGCGGCTTTAACATCAACCTTGATTGCGGTTCGACTTCGACCAAAGCGCTGCAAAAGGCCGTTGCTGAATACCGCGCCGATATCGGGATTGCGCTCGACGGCGACGCCGACCGCGTCATCATCTGCGACGAAAAAGGACACGCGGTCGATGGCGACCAGATCCTCGCGCTTATCGCCCGGCATCTGAAAAAACAGGACGGCCTCAAAGGCGGCGGCGTCGTCTCGACGGTGATGGCGAATTTCGGTCTCGAAAAATACCTGAAATCCCTCGATCTGACGCTGGAGCGCACCAAAGTCGGCGACCGCTACGTCGTCGAGGCGATGCGCGCGAAGGGCATGAATGTCGGCGGCGAGCCCTCGGGTCATGTCATTCTCAGCGATTATTCAACGACCGGCGACGGTCTCGTCACGGCCCTGCAAGTTCTCGCAGTCGTCGCAGGCGAGGGCCGCAAGGTGAGCGAGGCGTGCCGCAATTTCGAACCGGCGCCGCAGATCCTCAAAAATGTCCGCACCGGCGCCGGCGCGCCGCTCGATACGGCCGCCGTTAAATCGGCGATTGCAGCGGGCGAGGCAAAACTCGGCAAAGCTGGCCGCGTCGTCATCCGGAAATCCGGCACAGAGCCCTTGATCCGCGTCATGGCCGAAGGCGACGACCAGAAACTGGTCGCCGCCGTCGTTGATGACATATGCGCGGCGATCGAAAAGGCGAAGGGTTAGCCCTTCGCCATCAGTTGCTGCAACACCGATAATCGGTCCGCCTGCTGACGGTGCCCGCTGAGGAGGCCGTTCTCGAAATCGTAAATCGTGAGGCCCGAAATTTTCACCGCCTTGCCGCTGGCGGGAAACCCGGGAAGATCGGCAAGGTGCGTTCCCGCCCAACGCCAATCGACGACGAGGCGCTCGCCCTCGACGATAAGATCAAGGATCGTGAATTTCTGGTCCGGAAAAGGCGCGCACGAAACCGTCAAGCGCTCAGCGAATTCGGCGCGCGTCAGCGATTTTCCGTCCCATGGATCGCCGGGATCGGATCGGATCTTATAGACCGGCGCGATATAACGCTCGAGACGCATCAAATCGCGCCGGTTCCAGACCTCGTCGAAAAAGGCGGCGAGATGCGCTTTCATCGCTTCGGGCGTCATCGCGCCATCTCCATTTGCGGCCGGCCGTTCGAGGTCTTCTCGGCGCTCCGCCCGTCCTCGCCGATGACGGCGGTGACGCGCGTTCTGAAGGCCGAAAAACTCTCGAAGGTCACGACATCGACCGGCTCATCGAAGTCGATCGTCACGCGATGGCGCCCGCCGGAAAGCGTCTCAAGCGCGACGAGCGCGCCTGAAAACTTCTGGCCGAGATAGAGGCCGCTGACGCGCGCGCCGAGCAGCAAAGGCGTCGGGCGGTTGCCGGCCGACGCGTGCAGTGTGTTCCAGTCGCGAAAGCCCAGCTGTTTCGCGAGAAGCTCAAGCGCCTCGCTGTGAGAGATGAAATCGCCCTCATCGGCTAACGCCTGACGCAGGCGCTTTGCCTGCGCTTTCAGCGCATCGATCGACGAGGGTCTAGGTTCCCTAAAGTCGCGTTCTGTCATGGCTCGCCTCAAACGACGGCATATGCGGTCATGGCGACGGTGCTCGCATTGCCGCCGGACCGCGCGCCGTCATGGGTGCAAGGGCCGAACAGAAAAAATGAAGGACTTCACCCAAGCTGTCGCTTGCGAGCGGCAGGCGCCTTCAACCTGAGGCTCCCTTAGCCGCCGGGCGCGCGCCCGTCAATTCGCCAGCGCCGCCTTGCCTACCGGCCCGGCTTGCCGCCGACGGCCGTCATCAGCGAGGCGATGGCAATCAAAAAAACGCCAAAGCCGAAGAGCCGCCACGTCGCTCCAAGATCGACGCCGAGCGCGTAAGCGGCCGTTGGAAAGAGCTGAACGAAAAGCGACGCAATGCAGCAGGCAAGCCCCGCCCAAAGCAATTGTCCTGTCGTCATCGCGTTCTCCCTTCGCTATCTTGCCCGCGCAGCAGGGGGTCTAGGCTCCGTTCGCGGCGGCATTAGGGAGAGTTTGCGGCATTGCAGGGACGCGTTCTCATCATTGCGGGGTC
>JBBTJH010000236.1:0-677 GCA_038059555.1 Pseudomonadota bacterium
CGCAAAGCACGCATACACTTTGTAGACCGATTTCAGGCTTACATCCGCGAGATCCGGTATGCCGGCGCTGGTCAGCGTCCCGTCCAGAACGCCGGTGACGAGTTGGTCGATGAGGCCGGTTTCCCTTGTGTAGTAACCGCCGAGCATCCATTCGAGCCGGTCGTTATCGGCCGAGGCGAGACGAATTTCCTGAGTGAATTTGCGCTGGTCAGTCTGTTGATCGAGCACGAGATCGAGCGGCGGCGTCACCAGGATGGAAGCAACCGTCGGGGCGAAGGCGAAGGTGAAGAAGTCGCTATGGATGGTCTGGTCAAAGGTGTTGTAGCTGGTCGCCGACGTCAGGTTTACGGCGCCGAGGTCCCACTCCATCGTGTTGTTATAGACGCGATACGCGACCTTGTTATTGGCCGGAGCGAATACGCCCCGCGTCAGTCCGCCGTTCAACGGATCGTTGGTGACGGGATCGATATCGATCTCGCTCGATTCATCGGACGTAATATCCTGAACGATCGCATTGAGGCGGATCGAAAAATTATCCGCCGCGTTCACTAGCAATGAGGCGCGGCCGCCGTACGATTCCGAGCCGTTGATGTCTTCAGTGACATTTGACCCGTCAGCGCCGACCGAATCGATGAAACCGCCGCTCCGCCGGTAAAACCCGCTGGCGCGGAGCGCCG
>JBBTJH010000236.1:687-14383 GCA_038059555.1 Pseudomonadota bacterium
CGACAGCGCCGCCATTGTAACCGATCTCGCCGCCCTTCGTCGTTTCAACGCCGCCGCGCGCACGCGCTTCGACAGCTTCGGTATTCGGCGCGTTGGTGACGAACTTTAAAACGCCGCCGAGCGAGTTGGCGCCGTAGAGCGTGCCTTGGGGTCCACGCAGAACTTCAACCCGCGCGACGTCGAAGGTGTCGAAATCGCCGGCGAGGATTGCCGCGTTGGCTAGACCCGTGCTCGATCCGAAAGGCGTTTCATCGGCGTACACAGCAACGGTTGAAGCGACGCCGCCCGTATTGACGCCGCGCAGGATCAAGCGTCCGACGCCCTGGGTGCCTTGTTCAAGCTGTAGCCCCGGTATCAGCGCGAGATAGTCCTGAAAGGTTCTGGCGTTCAGCCGTTCGAGAGCTTCGCCGCCGACGACGCTGATCGACTGCGGCACTTCCTGTAAGGTTTGCGTCCGCTTTTGGGCGGTGACGACGATTTCATCGCTTGCAGCCTCTTGCGCCATTGCGACGCCGCCGATCGCCGCCCAGACGCCGGCCGACGCCATTAACGCTCCGCGTATCGATTTGAAAGTTCCAGACATTGTATGCACCCTCCCGAATTTGAGCCTCATAGTGAGCCCGCCCTTTTGATCAGTAGTCACTTCCAGATTTCGCCAAGCAGCCGGCGAAAATTCCCGCCAAGAACCATGGCGATATTTGGCTCGGAATATCCGCGCCGAATCAATTCTTCCGTCAGGTCGTAAATTTTGCGCGGATGATCGAACCCATCGACATCGATCTTGTCGCGAAACGCGTAGCTTGACTTGAAAGCTTCCCGCAGCATCTTGTTCTGATCGGCCGGCATGTCGTCATAGCCGTAAAGATCCGCGTCGGTGCCGATGCCGACATGGTCGATGCCGACGAGCTTCACGATATGATCGATGTGGTCGGCAATATGCGAGACAGTTGTCGGATCGCGGTCTCGAACGAAATTCCTGACGCCGGTGACGCCCATGACGCCGCCTTTTTTCGCGAGCGCGCGGATCGCCTCATCGGTCTTGCAGCGCGGATGGTTGACCAGCGCCCGGCAGTTCGAATGCGTAATGGCGATCGGTCCGTCGGCCGCCGCGATCGCGTCAAGGGTCGTCCTGTCTCCGCAATGGGAAACATCGACCAGCATTCCCGCCTTGTTCATCGCGGCGACAATTTCAGTGCCGTAATCGGTCAGCCCGCCATCGACGCGTTCAGTGCTGCCTGATCCCAATAAATTCTGGCTGTTATACGTGAGCTGCGCGCAGCGCAGGCCGAGGTCGTAAAAGAACTGGACGTCATCGGCGTTGCTGAATTCATCCGCGTTCTGAAGGCCGCTGATGATGGCGACTTTTCCGTCGCGCTTGGCCTTGTCGATATCATTGACGCTGGCGACCTGAAGCATCAGTTCCGGATGGCGCCCGACAAACCCGTGCCACGCCGCAAGAAAAGCCAAGGCGTCCTGGCGAGCATTCGGCCCGCCGACGCCAGTCGCGTTATGGAAAGCCGTGATCCCCGAGGCGCGGAAGTCGGCGATCTCTTGCTCGGAAAGCCGGGTCGAATAGGCTTTGGCTGTGAATTCCAGCCGCAGCACGCCGAGCATGTCGATCACGACCGACTTCGAGACGAGCGCCACAGCCCGCGCCGAGTAGGACTTGCCAATATCCGCAGCGAGCGCCGGACCCGAGCCGAGTATCGGACTGCCGGCCCCAGAGAGGTAAACCGCGCCCGCCGCCGCTCCGGTGAGAATATGTCGACGATTTGGTTTCAAGCTTGCGCCGTTTTTGACAAAAAAATCCCCAAGGGGACTGTATTATCCTATCTAGAGAATTGTCAATTCAATGTTTCAAGCCTGGCCGGGATCGCCGCTTTCGGCGGCGCGGGCAGCTTCTATCCGCCGGGTCGGTCGATCCAGCGCCAGTAAAAGCCCAGCGGCGACCGAGGCGATCCCTGCAAGCACAGCAAAGAAAACGGGGTGCGAGAGATGGCTCCAAAGCGCGCCGACAGCGCCCGCGCTGAGGCTTCCTGTAAAGATCGACAAGAACCACGCGGCGACGGTGGTCGCGCCAAGGCCGATCGGCGCGAGGCGAGCGAATAACCCCAACCCTGTCGGCAAGATATGGAGTTCGCCAAAAGTCAAAATGACGAAAAACGCGACCAGCCAAAGCCAGTGGGCGCGGCCGCTATCTCCGGTCGTCGCCGACGCTGCCGCGATCAGCAAATAGGCGCCGGCGACGATGATGCCGCCAAGCGCCATTTTCCGGGCGGAAGACTGAACGCTTCCTGCGTCCGCACGCCGTCGCCAATGCGCCAGCAGCATTGGCGTCATCAAAATGACGAAGAGAGGATTTAACGATTGAAACCACGTCATCGGAATTGTCATCGCGCCGGCGGTGCGATTGACGCCCTCATCAGCCCACAAGGCGACGGTGTTGCCGACTTGCTCATAGGCGCCGCGAAAGATTGTGACGGCGATGCCGATGCCGATAAGAACGAGAAGTGTCGATCGAAAATTCCCGGGCGCAGACGGGGTAGGGCGCTCGACGGCTTTTGAACGCGCCTGATCGGGAAGATATTTCCCTCCCCAAATATAGATCAGAAGGCCGGCCGTCATGCCGATTCCGGCCGCGCCAAATCCCCAATGCCAGCCGTAAAGCTCGCCCAACGTGCCGCAAACTAACGGCGCGAGGAAGCCGCCGACATTGATGCCGACGTAATAGACATTGTAGGCCCAGCCTCGCCGCGGATCGTCCGACTTATAAAGATCGTTGATCTGGCTGGGCAGGCTTGGAAGGAAGAGACCGTTGCCGAAGGCGATGGTCGCGAGCGCTGGAAAAAACAGCGGCTCGAACGTCATCATGAAATGGCCCGCCGCCATCACAGAGCCGCCGACGATGACTGCACGCCGTTTGCCGAGCCAGCGATCTGCGATCACGCCCCCGAAAATCGGCGTGAAATAGGCGAACGCGGTGTAGGCGCCGTATATGTAGGAAGACTGTTCCTGTGCGAACAGCAATTCCTTCGTCATGTAATAAATGAGGAGGGAACGCATGCCGTAGTAGGAGAACATCTCCCACATTTCGGTCATGAAGAGGATCGTCAATCCGCGCGGATGACCGAACCAGGTTTTTGATGATGCTTCGATCATGCGGCGACGGCGAGCGGCGATCCCCATACATCGTCGCCGCAAGAGACGAGGCCCGCGGCGTAGACGACGCCGGGCGACCGGTCGCGAGCGAGAAAAATCGGCCCGTCGAGATCGACGACGTCGCACAATTGCCCGAGCACGAAAGCCGGCGCCATCGCGAGACTGGTGCCGACCATGTTGCCGACCATGACGTCGAGACCGAGCCGGCGCGCTTCCCGCGCCATCGCCAGCCCCTCAGTCAAGCCGCCGCATTTGTCCAGCTTGATGTTGACGACATCGAAGCGGCCGACAAGGCCCGCGACATCGGCAAGTGAGAGAGCGCTTTCATCGGCGGCGATCGGGATTGCAGATTTATACCCGTCAAGATCGGCTTCACGGCCGCGCGCCAACGGCTGTTCCAGCAGTGAAACCTTAGCGTCTGTCAGAACTTGAACCAGCGCTTCAAGATTTGCGCGGGCGTATCCCTGATTGGCGTCGACGGCGATCCAGACATCAGGCCGCGCGGCGCGCACCGCCTTGACGCGCTCGCTGTCAAGCGCAAGATCGCCCGTCAGCTTCAGCTTTATCGAGCGCGCGCCCCCAAAGCTGATCGCTTTCGACGCCATCATGCCCGGATCATCGGCGCCGATTGTAAAGGTCGTCCTCAGCGGTTTCGATGCGGGCATGCCCGCCAACTTCCAGACTGGCGTTCCCGCGCGTTTGGCTTCGAGGTCCCAGAACGCGCAATCAAGCGCGTTGCGACCGCCGCACGGCCGTAGTAATTTCTGTAGCACTTCGCGATCGGCGCCGGCTTCGATCTCAGTGCGAACGGAGGCGATAGCCGCCGTCATTTCAGGCGCTGTGTCGCCGAGATAATAAATCCCGCCGCCTTCGCCGCGCCCGACATATTTGCCGTCGTCGAGCGTCGCCACGACGACGTCCTGGCTTTCGAAAACATAGCCGGAAATCCGGAACGGCTCCGCCAGTCGCAATGTTTCAACCGCAACCGTCAGCTTGATCTTCGCCATCAGTAATTCACTCCGTAGGCGATGAGCTTCAGGGCAAAGCCGGCCCAAACAAGGAAAAGCCCTGACAAAGCGAGGACGAGGCTCCAGAGCTTGGCGAACCAGCTTCGTTTGCCCGTCCAGACCGTTTTGACATTCCAGAGCAAGAAGAGAGCGCCGCCGATCAGGGCGACAGCTCCAAATATCTGAACAGCCCGCAAAACCGGATCAAAGCTGGCGCTGAGCCTGTCAAAATCACCGAACATCTGAGTGATCGTCACCGCCCAGACGAGCATCGCCGCGACCATTGCTAGCGCTGCGACGCGCGTAAGACGCCAGCTCCACCGCGCTGCTGAGCCCTCCAGAGGGAATGAGGCGCGGTAACGCCATCGCACAAGGGCGGTGATCGGCCATAACAGCACGGTAAGGCCGAGCGCGCCGAGGGTTACGCCGAACATCGGCGTCAGCCAGGCGCTGTCCGTGCTCGCAGGGACGCGGTCGAACACCATAAAGGGCGAGAACCCATCGACGCTGAATCGAACGGCTTTCCCGTCGACGACTTTCGCTGCCAACATTTCATGGCTGTTTCGATCGCGCCAGACGAAAGGCGAAATCTCAACCCAGTCGCGCGGCTCGCCATTAAGGCCTTTAATATCCGGCGTCAGCAATTCGCCCTTGGGCCCCACCTTTACGGCCGTCTGTCCAAAAACGTAGACGGCGTCGAGAAAGTTGGATTTTACGCGCCGCGAATTATTCCATCTGCCGACCAACATGGCGGCGTGCTGTGCAGCCGTTTGCGAATCGACTTCGACGACAGGCTCTTCACCCGGAAAATATCGGTCTGCGAAATCGGTGAACATCGCGCCGCGTAGACCGCCTGAGGCGCCTTCCCTGCCGGCGCTGTTGAACGACACATAAAAGCCGACGCCCTCTTTGAGAAAGAGATGGAGCGATGTGTGGAACACCTCCGTATCGCCCAGATGCGCAATGACTTCACGGCCGTTGATATTGGTTTCGAAGAAGCCAAGCTCCATCCGGTTCAACGGCGGCAGCACTGTCAACGGAGAGTTGTGCATGAGCTCGGCCGTTTCCGGCTTGAGAATGCGATGCCCCTGATACTCGCCATTCTGGAGGTGCGCGATCATGAACTTCGCCATGTCCACTCCCGGCGAAGACATGCTTCCGGCCGGCGCAGGGCCTACGAATTCAAAATCGGACGGCTCGCTGGACGCCTTACTGTAACCCTTCGACATATATGGCTGGAGTGTGGCGGGAAGCGGCTGGCGAAACGTTGAATACCGCATGCCGAGCGGCTCGAAGATGTGATGGTCAAGATAGTCATCGAAAGGCTCGCCGGAAACGCGTTCGACAATATATCCCGCAAGCGACGCGCCGTAATTCGAATAAGCGGGCGTCGTTCCGACGGGGTAGATACGTTCAGGAGTATATTGTTTCAACAAAACATCATATGGAAGGGTATTCTCGACGCTGTTCGCCAACAAACCTTTCACCTGCTCTTCGAAACCGGCCGTGTGCTGCATCAGATTGCGCATGGTCACAGGCTTGCCGTCGCGCGCAGGGATTTTGAAATCCAGATAAGTGTTGATGTCCGCATCAAGATCGATCTTGCCCTGTTCGACCTGCTGCATCACCGCCGTCCAGGTGATAAGTTTCGATACCGACCCTGGCCGGAAAAGCGTTGTCTTCGGATCAACCGGCTCGCGTTCTGCAACGTCTGAATATCCGAACCCGCGCTCGGTCAGGATCTCGCCATCCTTGACGACCACGACCACGGCGCCGGCGATGTCGCCCTGTGAGAGCGCATAAGGCATGTAGCCGTCGAGCCAGGTGTTGAGGTCGTTAGCGGTGAGGGGAACGCCTGACGTCGAGGGCGGCGGAGCCTGCAAAGCTCCGTCCGGAGCGCTTTCAACCGGGGCGGTCGCGACCGGATCTGCTTCCTGCGCCAGAGCTGGCGAGGCGGCCAAGACCATCAAGACCGAAGCGAATTTAAGTAGTGAACGCATCACGCCCTCCTGTTTCTTCCGCCAGACGCCGGCAGCCCCATGTTGCCCTCTTTGAAGGCGCCCTATAATATAGCTGCGGAGCCGAAATCATCCCAATTAGGATGTATTGATCCCAACTAGAAATATGTCAACCAAAATTGACCGATCCGGAGATGGACTGAGGATGAAAACCGACCAACCGACGCTTGGCGCGCTGTTGCGGGATTTAAGGACCCGGAATGGCTGGACGCTCAAGGAGATGTCCGAGCACAGCGGGATCCCCTTATCCACCCTGTCCAAGGTCGAACACGACCGTCTAACCCTCACCTATGATAAGCTGGTCTTGTTGAGCCAACGCCTCGGCATCCGCATGGCGGATTTGTTCGCTGAATCAGACGCTGCGTCCGAGCCCACAGTGAACGCTCGCCGGAGCATCGGGAAACTCGACCACGCCGTGCGTGTTACTACCCCCAACTACGACTATTTCTATTTGTGCACGGAATTGCGCCAAAAACGGATGATCCCTGTGCTGACACGCATACGGGCCAAGAGCGTCAAAGAATTCGGCGAACTGGTTCGCCATCCGGGTGAAGAATATATTTATGTCGTCGAAGGCCAGATTGAAATTCACACGGAATTCTATGATCCGATCAGATTAGGCGTCGGCGAGTCGATTTATATCGATTCAGGCATGGGCCACGCCTACATCGCGGCAGGGGAATGCGAGGAAGCGGTCGTTCTTGGCGTCTGTTCAAGCGCGGAAGACGGGCTGATGGACTCGCTGATGACCTTGCACAAATTCGAAGATGCGGCCGGGAACAGACCGGTGAAGAGCGCAAAAATAGCCGCCGTTACCTGATGCCTCCGGCTCGCCGAAGAAAAGCGAGAACCCATGCAGACCCTTGTAAACAGCTGACAACTTCACTTTCAGTCAAGGCCGGAACAATGGTGTGTCACGCGCCAAATCTCGCCGACGCTTTTGCTCCTCGCTGCGCCACCTCGTCTATCGACCATCCGCATTAAGGCTCCCGATGATCTTAGGTATCCTCGAATCTTGGACCACGTCGGGATGGTTGTTTCGCGATCTTTCCCGTTGGTAGGCCTTGACCGCCGCGGGCATAATAGTCGACCATGGTCGAGTTTTATCAAGCACTTCGGTTCGGTGAGAGGGAATATTTGATGACGCTGAAGCGTTCTGGCGTTGGCTGGAAGCACGTCGCCGGGCTTGGCGTTTCGCTGGTTATTGCGGGCCAGTTTACGGGGTGGAACTACGGCCTCTCCTCGGGCTGGGCCAACATGGCGGTCGCCACTCTCCTGGTGGCGCTCCTGTCTTTTGGGCTCGCGCTTTGCGTCGCAGAACTCGCTGCCGCCCTCCCTCACGCGGGTGGGCTCTACACTTATTGTCAGGACGCCTTTGGCGGCTTCACCGGCTACATGGTCGGCATGACCGTTTTCGGCGCTCTTGCAATTGGCGCCGGCGCGGCCGCGACTTTTATTTCCGCCTATTGCGAACACGTGCTCGGGTTTGGCGGCTTTCCTCTAAAGCTGGCGCTCATCACGGCGATCATCGGCGTGCACCTGCGAGGCGTCGGCGAAGCGATGAACCTCTTGGTCGCCGCCGGCGTGATATCGCTTCTCGCCATTCTCCTTTTTCTGTTGACGTTAGCCCCGCATTTTTCGCCAGCGAATCTCGTGACGGCGACGCTGCCGTTGGAAGTCAGCCCGATGGGCGTTTTTGCGGCGATCCCTTTTGCGATATGGCTTTTCATCACCGTCGAGCAGACGACCGCCGCCTCGGAAGAGGTGGATGATCCGGGCAGGAATATTCCGCGCGGCATGATCGCCGCAGTTCTGATCTTGCTGGTCTCGGCGCTTTGCATCTTGATGATCGCCTCAGGCGCCGGCGGCGTCACGCACCTCGCCCCTGCGGACGATCCGTTATACGCGGCCCTCACCAGTCCTTTGCTGGGCAATTCCTATTCAACCGTGGCGACCATTGTCGGTCTGGGCGGTATGTTCGGCCTCCTCGCGACGATGTTCTCGCTCGTATATTCGGCCTCACGCCAGCTTTATGCGCTGGCGCGCGAGGGGCATTTACCTATTTTCATTTCGGGCGTGAACCAGCGCGGCGCACCTGATTTAACTTTGATGCTTGTCGGCGGAATTGCGATATTCGCCTCGCTCGCGCCGCCGATGAGCGTCCTCCTTGCGGTCGTATTGTCGTTATCAGCGGCTTACATCGTTGTTCTCGCCGCTTTTATACGTCTACGGACGGTTGAGCCGAGTATGCCGCGCCCGTTCCGCGCCTGGGGCGGGCGCGGCACAGCGGCCGCGTGCCTCGTGCTGTCCATTCTCGTATTCGCCGCCTGCTTTCAGCTCGACGTCGCGATGCTGGCGGGTGTCGGCGCGTATTTCGTTTTCGCCGTCGCAGCAAGGATCTTCGTGCGATCGTCGCAAGCGGCGCAGGTAGCCGCGATAACGGAGGCGCCGGCCGATGTCTGAAAAAGGTGATCTGCTGGAGCGCCGATACCGGGTGATGGGCAAGCATTCGCCGCTATTTTATGATCGCCCCTTGCATATCGTACGCGGCGAAGGCGTTTGGGTATTCGATAACGAAGGCCGCGCCTTTCTGGATGTTTATAATAACGTGCCCTGCGTCGGGCATTGCCACCCACATGTCGTCGGGGCGATCGCGCGTCAGGCGGCGACGCTGAACCTGCATACGCGTTATCTGAACGATGTTGTCGTCGACTATGCCGAGAGGTTGACGGCGACATTCGCCGCTCCCCTCGACGCTGTCATGTTCACCTGCTCGGGCACAGAATCGAATGAGCTTGCGTTGCGTCTTGCGCGCTTTCATACGGGCGGCGAGGGGATCATCGTCAGCGATTTCAGCTATCACGGCAATTCGGAAACGCTGTCGGCGCTGACGAGTTGCTTTCCGACGCCGGAGCCGTTTCCCCGTCATGCAAGGGCGATCCCGATCCCCGATCCGGCGCGAGAGAGGCGGCCGGACGGCGAGCTGGCGGATATTTACGCAAGTTACGTGCGCGACGCGGTGCGCTCGCTCCAGTCCAACGGCGTCAAGATCGCGGCGCTGCTTATCGATTCCTTTTTTGCGAATGAAGGTCTCCCAGAACCCGTTCCCGGCTTTGTCGAAAAAGCGGTTGAAATCGTGCGCGATGCGGGCGGCGTTTTCATCTGCGACGAAGTGCAGGCAGGGTTTGCGCGGACCGGCGGAGCCATGTGGGGGCATCAGCTGACATCGGCGATGCCCGACATCGTGACTCTCGGCAAACCGATGGGGAACGGTCACCCCGTCGCGGGCGTGGTTACGCGGATTGATCTCGTCAATGAGTTCGGCGCCGCCGCCAACTACTTCAACACATTCGGCGGCAATCCAGTGTCAGCCGCCGCCGGCGCCGCCGTTCTTGACGTTATCGAGGCCGAGGGCCTTCTCGAAAATAGCCGTCGCAGCGGCGACTATGTGCGCGCAGGTCTTGAACGCCTGAAAAGCAAGCACTCGATCATCGATAATGTCCGCGGGCGCGGACTTTTCTTTGGTCTGGAACTCGTGAAGGGCGACGCGCAGGCGAGCCCTGCCTCGGCGGAAGCCAAGCGGGTGATCAACATTATGCGCGACAAAGGCGTTTTGATCAGCCGCATCGGACGGCATGACAACATTTTGAAAATGCGGCCGCCATTGGTCTTTTCGACGGCTCATGCGGACATTCTGCTTTCGGCTCTTGATGATGCGTTGTCGAGCTTGTGAGGAATTAAGCCCGTGACGGATTTTTACGCGCTTACCGATGAGGAGCAGGCTCGGCGTCTGACCGATCTCGCCGTCGCCGCGCTCGCAGCCTGGGAGGGCGATTTTGACGAACCGCAGCTGATCAAATACCGCGAGAATGCGGTATTTTCCGTCAGGCGCAGAGACGGCGTCCGTGCGGCGCTGCGGGTCCATCGTCATGGATATCACTCTGACGCCGCCTTGCATTCCGAACATTTCTGGATGTCTGAACTGGCGAAAGCAGGGATCGAGGTACCGGTCGTCTTGCCGCCGCGCGATGGCGGCTCATTTGTTCACGTCGGCATCGCGGACGTTCCCGAAGTGCGCCAGGTCGATATGCTTGGCTGGCTTTCCGGCGCGCCAATTGGAAGCGCGGAGGAAGGCCTCGATGACGCTGGGGCCGGCAATGAAGAACTCTACTTCAAGGCCGGACAACTCGCGGCGAAACTCCATGGGCTCAATTCGAAGATGGCCTGGCCGCCGGCCTTTACGCGCCATAGCTGGAACGCGAACGGTCTCATCGGTGAAAATCCGCTCTGGGGCCGTTTCTGGGACCTTGCCGACTTGTCTCCCGCCGAGCGCGATGCGTTGCTGAAAGCGCGCGCCAAAGCGGCCGTAGATCTCGCCGGTTTCAGCATATCGACGGATCGTTACGGAATGATCCACGCGGATTTCGTGCCCGAAAATCTGATGAATGACGGAGGTCTGCTGAAGCTTCTGGACTTCGACGACTGCGGATTCGGCTGGTACATGTTCGAACTCGCGACAGCGCTCTACTTCATCATCGACGATACGAATTTTGCAGCGCTCAAGGGCGCGCTCTTTGAGGGTTATCGCGCTGTTCGGCCGCTTTCGGCGGACGACGAGGCGGTGCTGCCGCTTTTTCTGTTTCTGCGAGGGACGACTTATCTCGGTTGGATCCAGACCCGCCCTGAAACGCAGACTGCACGCGAACTCGGGCCAATTCTCATCGCGCGGACTTGCCGTCTCGCTGCCGACTATCTCGAGGCGAGGTAATCGTTGCGTCTCGCGTGAAGAGCTCGCTGAAAATCGCGCCTGAAACGGGAGGTCGGCGCGCCCCCGGCGCACATCTGCATCGAAATCGAGGATTTGCATGAAGAAGACGCGCTCGCGAAAGAGTTCGACCCAGGCGCGCGGTCGCGCACGCCGGCAAGCGTTGCTCGGAGCGGCGAGAACGCTGCTCTCTGAGCGAACGCTTAATGAGATTGAATTGTCGGACGTCGCCGCGCTCGCCGGCATTCCCAAGAGTTCAGCCTATTATTTTTATCGGGACATTTATGCGCTTTATGCTGAGCTCGCTGCGCTCCATGATGAGGAGTTGAACGCCGTGTTCGCTGCGCCGTTGCCGCGTCTTGCAAACTGGGAAGCGATCATCGGACTGCTTATCGACCGAGCCGCCGCGTATTTCCATGAAAACTCCTCCGCCCGGCAATTGATGTTCGGTCCGCAAACGCCGCCCGACATCAAATGGGTGAGCCGGATCGCCGACAAGACGCACAGCGCCGTTTTCGAGCGGCAGATCGATCAGCAGCTTGTGCTCCCTGGCTTTCCTGCTCGCGACCGCGTCTTTTTTCGCGCCGTCGAGGCGGCCGATCTCATGTTCGGACTTTCGATCCTTGAGTTCGATGCGCTGACAGAGGAAATGGTAGAAGAAGCCAAGACGATGACGTGCGCCTATTTAAGGGTCTACATTCCGCCAGCGTTGCAGCGAAGATAAATGGCTCCACTTGGCCGATGTGCGCAGGGGTGAAGGCCTGACGGAGGTGGAAAATCCTCCTCCAGACGGTCCTGTTTCCTGAGAGGGCCTCACGGTGCGCTGCAAATAGCTCATTCACCGGACGATGTTTCAGGGCGGCGGTCTTGGCAAACCCGATCGCCAGTCTCAACGCCAATTCTTCATTTTCGCACCTGCAGCACAGTTCAAAGCCAAGCCCCTGTTGCCTCTCCGACACAGGTTGCGTTCAAAATACAATCGATTGTAATTTTGTATTGCGGCATGTTGTCAGCGCCGCCTAGAACAGTCTCACCCAAAAAATGGGCGGAATCGCGAATTACGAGCGATCAATCCTTAGGGAGGAACGAATGAAGAATCTGAAGCGTGTGCTAATGCTGTCGAGCGTGTTGGTCGCGGTCGCGCCTGCTGCCTCCTTCGCGCAAGAAGCGGCGGACAGCGCCGAATACGCCGATGAGATCATTGTCACTGGCGTCGCGAAAGCGACGACAGTTTTCCAATCGTCAGCATCGGTCTCTGCATTGCCTTCTGAGGAAATCCAGAACCTGGCGCCAAGGTCCATCAACGAATTATTCCGCGCCATTCCGGGCGTGAAATCTGAAGACACCGGGGGCGACGCAAACGCCAATATCAAGGTTCGCGGCCTTCCAATTGCGTCCGGCGGTTCGCGCTATTTGTCCCTTCAAGAAGACGGATTTCCGACACTCCTTATCGGCGATGTGGCGTTCAGCACGGCGGATAGCTATCTCCGGGTCGACAACACGATTGGCTCAGTGCAGTCGATCCGCGGCGGATCGGCATCGACCCAGGCGCCGAACGCGGCTGGCGGCATCATAAATCTTCTTTCACGAAAGCCAACCGAACGCGGCGGTTCTATTGCGGGTACTGCAGGTCTCAATTACGATTCATACCGTCTGGACGCAGAGTTTGGCGATGCGCTCGACAACGGCATTTATTACCATATTGGCGGTTTCGCGCGCACAGGCGAGGGCGTTCGCAAAACTGTCGGAAATTTCGAAGAAGGTTATCAGATCAAGGCCACGATCGGGAAGGATTTTGACCGCGGCAATCTTGCGCTGCATTTCAAGCGCCTTGATGATCGCGTGCCGACATATCTTCCTTTGCCTGCCGTCATCGAAAGCGACGGATCGATCGGGTCGCTCAATGGCCTCGATCTTGGAAAGGGCACAACTTCGCTCGGCCTGACGGATGTCGCATTGCGCCTCAATGATGTGCGTGACGCAGATACTGAGGGCTTCCAGGCCGAAATGACGTCAATAGGCGTCGAAGGCGCCTTCGATCTTAGCGACCGCCTGACTCTGGCTGGCAAAGGCCGCTGGGCGGACATTTCAGGGAATTTCTACTCGCCATTCCCCGCTGGGCTGGCCGGCACTAATCCGGACGGTTCTTCCAATATCAATTTCGTCCTCTTCAACACCTCCGTGCCTGACGTCGGCAATCTTTTCGGCGATGTCAGCCTGACGGGGGAATTCAAATTCGTCACAATCAAAGCAGGTCTGTTTTACGCCGACCAGCAAAGCGAGCAGGTCTGGAGCTTTAATGACGCGCGGGCGACGCTGAGCGGCGGCCGGTATATCACCGACGATCCAACGAACCTGTTCGTCAACCCGCTGGATGGTTCGTTCATTAATGGCCAGAGCTTCGGCAACCCGAACTTCGGAAATTGCTGCACCGTTTCCTGGGACTTCGATGTCGAGCAATTGGCTCCGTATTTCTCGGCGAACTTTGAACTTGGCGACTTGACGCTCGAAGGATCCTATCGGCGCACCATGAATAACGTGTCCGGTCAATACATTCCCTTCGGCACAGCCATCATAGGCCCGTTTGATGTCGATGGAAACGGATCTATCGGCGCCAATGAACAAGGCGCGCAGCGGTTTGACGCGACGGCCCTCGTCGTGACGGATTATGATGCTGATCACAACAACTTCTCGATCGGCGCGAACTACGAAATTAACGACAACCTCGCGGTTTTCGGCAACTATTC
>JBBTJH010000237.1:0-5812 GCA_038059555.1 Pseudomonadota bacterium
GCGTACGATCGGATTCGAGTTTCCCATGTGATTATAGCTGAAGGTAAGTTAGGCGTGACCGGGGTCGCTCTTGTAGACGCCAGCGGGCGCTCCGGAGGCGTCAAATTTCGGCTCCGCCGGCATCGGCAGTTCGACCGGCGAGGTTTCGGCGGTTGGCGCCGCAGCCGCCGGCTCTGCGGCTGGCGCGGCCTCGCTCTTGGGTTTGCTGCAAGCGACGGCAAGCGCCGTCATGGCGATTGTCAGAAAAATCCTTGTACGCATCGTGCCCTCTCTGTGTTTGAAAAATCGCGCGACCTTACTCCGCGCCATGCCCGCCGACGCGCGAGGCGTCGATCACAATTCCGTCAACTCCCTCAGAACGCCGCGACAATCTCCGCCATGTTCGGACGCTGCCGCTCTCGCGGCGGTTCGCTCGCCGTCCCGATATAAATGAATCCGGAGGCTTTTTCATCCGGGGTAAGGCCAAAGGCCGTCAGAACCTCCCTGTCATACGCATACCATTCGGTAATCCAGTTCGACCCGAAGCCATAGGCGGACGCCGCCAGCGTAAGGTTGTGGCAAACGGCGCCATTGGTCAGCGTCTGCTCCCATTCCGGCGTCTTGTGGGCAGTGTCGAGGCGCGCAACGACAAGAATTACTACCGGCGCCCGCAAAAATCTCTTGCGTTCTGCGTCGATGCGGTCCCTCGCCGCGTCCGGCGTCATCGCGGCGAACCGGCGAGCAAGGATCTCGCCGGCGCGCGCTCTGGCGTCGCCGCGAAAAATAATGAACCGAAACGGGCAAAGCTTACGGTGATCCGGAACCCGCGCAGCAATCTCAAGGATCGCGTCAAGCGTCGCTGCATCGGGACCGGGTTCCGTCATCATGTCCGCTGAGGTCGACCGGCGCAGCGCGAGTAAGCGCCTTGCCTCCTCGGAGGGATGGGCGGGCGCCATCGGCGCCCCAAATTCCGGCGGAGTAATTTTTGGCGGAGCGCCCTCAGTCATGACTCGATCCTTAGCCCAAAAGCGGCGACGCGTCCTTCGCCCGGAAAATACCGCTCAGCGCCAAATGCGAAATCGCCGCGTTCCGCATAGAGCTTGTCGAAGATATTGCGAATCGCGAAAGTCGCAGTGACGCGATCCGTAATCGACCAGGCGCCGCGAAGATTCACCAGGCTATGCCCCGGGTAGGCTATGCTGTTCGCCGCATCCATGAAGTACTTATCAAGATACGCCCATTCGACTTCCGCCGAGTACGGCGCATCATCCGGTTCAAACCGCCCGCGAAGCCCCGCGATCCAGCGCGGGGCGGTGTCAACATCGTCGCCGGATGAAATCGTCTCGGTTGCCTGCGGGACACTTAAGACAGGCCGGTTGAATCTGTAGGTGTGCCGCCCGTAACTGACATTGCCGTCGAGCGCAAAGCCGCGCGGCAGCTTCGCTGAAATCTCTGCCTCGCCGCCGACGTGGCGCGTTCTTCCATTATTGACATTGAAGCCATCGGCATCGCGAAAAAAGAAATTCCGTTTCCACATGTAATAGCCGGCCGCCTCATAGGAAAGAAAACCGGCCGCGCCTTTGACGCCGAGTTCAAAAGCGTCGATCGTTTCCGGCTTCGCCGGCGACGCAGTCTGATTGATTTGCAGACGGTAAAGGTCCGTCGTCTGCGGCGGCCGGGCGCCGCGCGCGTAGCTCGCATAAAAATTGGCAGCGCCCGCGTCATAGAGCAGCGAGAATTTTGGGCTGACCGTCGTGAATTCGTCGGTGCGGTCATCAGGCCGCAAGAACCGCCCGACGATTCCGGACGCCGTTCGGTTGTCATATTCGTATCGCGTGTAGTCGAGGCGCCCCGCAGCCGTCGCCTTCAGCCGGGGCGTCAATTGAAGCGATATGCTGGCGAAGGGCGAGAAAGATTGAGCGGTGACGCTATAATCGTAATGCAGTCCTTGCGTGTAGGAAAAGACCGTCGGTATTGATTGAAACTCGGTCAGATCGCCTTTGGTGTAATCGGCGTCGAGCCCGATTATGGCCGATAGTTTTCCCCGATCTATATAAAAAGCGTTCTGCGCGCCGACGCTCCAGTGTGAATTCGTCTCCAGCGCCTGCGACGGGAAGAAATGCAGCACAAACGACATATCGTTCCAACGCGCGTAAGGCGTCAGCGATAAGGTAAGGCCCTCGCCCGCGTCGATATCAATGCGGCTTGAAATCCTCACTCCCTTGGCGTCACGAAAAGAATTCGGATTGGCGTTGGTGCGCCTCAAGGCCTTGTCGCGAAAGGCGGCGGGACCTTCAACAAAGCCGGCAGTTTCCTGATTGAGATTATACCCCGCCAAGATGGTCTTCACGGAGACAAGATCGCCCTGAAAATCGTGACGCAGTGAAATCTTTTGCTGATCGGCGCCGCTGTCGTCGCGGTAGCCCGGATCGTCGAGCACGGAAAAGGCGCCGAGAAATCCTTGCCGTCCGATTGAATTGGAAACAAACCCGCGCGCCTTGATCCGCCCTATCGTATCGACGCTTGTCTCCGCGAGATAGGCAAATTCTTCAGAAGGCTTCCGCGTCAATACGTTGATAACGCCGTGAATTGCGTTGGCGCCGTAGGCAGCGCCGGACGGGCCGCGCTGCACTTCGATACGCTCGGCGATTTCAGTGTGCGCTTCAAAAAGCTCGTTGACGTTAGCAAAACCAGCAGCGCGGAGCGGCACGCCGTCTTCGAGATAGAGAAAAGAGCCAGCGCCAGCGCCCCCAGTCAGCACCGGCGAGCGGATCGCTGTAAGATGCTCTTGCCCATTGCCGCGATTGATCAGCACGCCGGCGACGCGGTTCAACGCCTCCGCCGGATGATCGGAGGCGATACGCAGAATTTCATCGGAACCGAGAATTGATATCGAAGTAGGCGATTCCGCTTTCGACTTCTCGCGACGGTCAGCCGTGACGACGACCTCGTCTCCGGCAGCGGCCGCCGACTGAAGCATCAATGAAATGGCGAAAAAACTGGCGGGCACAACTAGCTGTCTGAGCGATGCGAAAGCCGATCGATCCGGCGGCGCCATTAGAGCGGGTTTGCGCCGATTTGGGAAGTCTCTGCTGGGCTTGCTGGACCTTCGCTGGCGCTTCCTCGTATTTATCTGCATTCGGAGGATGGCGGATGACGCTGATTGAGATTTTTGGGCTTTTGGCGGGCAATCTGATGGCCCTCTGGGCGGCGCTTTTTGTCCTCTGGGGCCTCAGCGTCCGTATCAAGAATGCGAGCATCATCGACATATTCTGGGGACCCGCTTGCGCCTTCGGCGCCGTTGCGACCCTTATCCGCGAGCACGGCCAGTCGCCGCGCGATATGATCCTTACAGGTCTTGCCTGCTTGTGGGCGGCGCGGCTCGCCGTTTATCTCGCCCGCCGAAATCTCGGGCATGGCGAAGATTACCGCTATCGGGCGATGCGCAAAAAAGCGGGCTCGGATGCGGCTTTCGCAAAATCCAGTCTCTTCAACGTGTTCGCCCTGCAAGGCGCCATCGCCTGGTTCGTGTCGCTTCCTGTGCAGCTCGGCCAGATCGGCGGGGAGAGCGGGCTGGGCGTTTTAGCGGGCGCAGGGATTTTGGTTTTTGCGATCGGTCTCATATTTGAAACCGTCGGCGACGCCCAGCTGCGAGCGTTCAAGGCCGATCCCGCGAACAACGGAAAGCTGATGACGACAGGGCTCTGGGCGTGGACGCGGCACCCGAATTATTTCGGCGACGCCGCCGTGTGGAGCGGATTGACGCTGATCGCGCTTGAAGGTCCCTATGGCCTTGCGACGATCCTCTCGCCGTTAGTCATGGCGCACTTCCTCATCAACATTTCCGGAAAGGCGCTCCTTGAGCGCGGCATGGACAAAAAATATCCGGACTACGCCGCCTACAAACAAACAACGAGCGGCTTCTTCCCGCTGCCGCGCAAACGCCCGTAGGCAAAGCAAAATCGCCCGCCACCCTGAGTGGCGAGCGATTTCTCTGGCAAGCGCCAGTTCAAAGTTACTGAACGAGTTTTACGCTCTGACCGGCCTGCAAATCATTCGCGTTCAAAAGCCCGTTCAAAACGATGAAACGTTCGTCCTTTGAAGTCGGGAAAGACGTTTTCGCAGCGAGGGAAGAGACGGTGTCGCGCGGTCCCACCGCGACGACATTGATTTTTTCCGCCTTCGGCACGGAGATTGTTTTGGGATCAATCGTCCTCAAGGAGGCGACCGAATTGTTGATCCCCTGCTGCAGGCGCTGGGTATCGTTCGACGGCGTCACCCAAAGGAAGATGTACTTCGTCGTTCCATCCCAGTTGATGACGAAGGCCTGAACGTCGACGACGCCGTTCTGGGTCTGCGCCTGCGCCGTCCCGACCGCCCCTTGCCGGTTGTTGACGGTGATGTTCCGCGCCGGCGCAAGAGTGACGCCGAGGGACTTTGAGATGGCGCCTTCAATCAGCGCCGCCGGCGTTTCGGTTCCACCGGTCGCGGAGAATTTCATTTGGCCGCCGGTCTGCGATTTGCCGGCGACGGCGGACGAGGTGTTGGCGAGTTTGAACTCCTGCGGGACGCTGAAAGTCAGCCCCATGCCGGGATGTATGAATTCATTTCCGTTGCGAACAAATCCCTGCTTCACCGGATCGTCGCCGTAGAGCATCCCGTTGATCATGGTCATATAGGAGGCGCGGCTGCGCTCGCTCGAGACGGCGCCTGCGGCCGCGACCGCTTGCGCTTCCGCTGCGGCGCGGCGCACCCGGTCAGCCGAATTCGGGTGCGTTGAGAGAAACTCCGGCGGGCGCGAATTGACGCCGGCGACTTTCATTTCAATATCCGTCCAGCGCCCGAGCGTATTTAAAAAATCCGCCTGCGCCGCCGGGTCGTAATTCGATTTGGCGAGAAGACGCACGCCGATGAGATCGGATTCGTATTCCTGCCCGCGCGAGTATTTCAGAAGATACATCTGGCCGAGCTGGTTCGCCATCTGCATGCCTTGCTGGCTTCCCGTAAGGATGCCGATCACAGCGGCGCCGATGCCGGTCACATTCGACCGGCTGACGCGTTCAGCAGTGTGGCGGGAATAAACGTGACCGAGTTCATGCCCGATGACGCCGGCAAGTTCCGCCTCGGAATTGGCGAGCGATAAAAGACCGCGCGTAATGTAGACATGTCCCGGCAGCGCAAACGCATTCACGACCGGACTGTCGAGCGTGGTGACGATGATCGGCTCGGTCGGATGATCGCCCGCCGCAATCAGACGCTTGGCGACGCCATCGACATATCCCCGTAACTTCGCATCCTCGACCTCGCCGCCGAACTGGGCGAGAATTTGCGGGTGCTGCTGCGCGCCGATCGCTTGTTCCTGCTCGCGGGAAAGGCCGAGCGGCCCGCCGGTTGAGGCGCAAGCGGCGACCGCCATCGACGCGCTGGCGATCAGCGCCTTACGCAGACGCCGCAAAAGCGCGGAATTTTTCTTCACTGAGCTAAAAAATGTGACCATAGCCGATGCACCCCTCCGCGCGGCGTCTTGCCAATTCCCCGCAGGGCCAGCCGCGAACCCCTTCTCAAGGCCTCTATAACGCAAAAAGGCGGGGAACCGAACCCCGCCTTCTGCAGTCCCTGAAAAGCCGTTGAAACGGCTATGAAATTCCGAAAAGGCTTTGCGCCGCCACCATGCAGAACAGCATCGGGAATGAAAGCACCGTATTGGTCCGGGAAAACAGCATCGCCGTCCGCCCGGCCTTGGCTTTCGCGTCGGCCGCAATGTCCGGGAACCGGTTCGCGATGTTGAGGGCTTTTTGCTGGTTCGGCCAGATAACGAACCAGACATTGAACC
>JBBTJH010000238.1:0-8237 GCA_038059555.1 Pseudomonadota bacterium
CAGCTCCCGCGATCCGGCTCAACACCCGCAAAGGAAAGACCGCGTTCGACCGCCGCGTCACGACAGCACTCGCGCCCGCCAAGGCCGATATCGTCGCCATTGAACGGCGCACCGTTCGCGACGCCGAAGGCGGCGCCGTGCGGGAGGCATGGAGCGTTCGCCTCGCCGTCTGCGACTCCGTGATTGTCGGCTATGACGATCTCGATGAGATCGAACCGGCGATACTGGCGCGCGCAGGAGGCCTTGGAAATTTCCACGAAATGGGCGTGCCGGATCACCTCGCCGCCAAGACAATGATCCGCGTGCGGCAGGGTGAAAAAATCGGCGCGGCGGACGGCTTCGACGTCTTTCTCGAAGATCGCAACGCGCCGCCAGCGCCGCTCGAGCGGCCGGAGCGGTACAGGAGCGACGCCTACGTTGAAGGAATGGCGATCTCGGCGCCGCCGGCGATCCTTGAAGCGATCGCCAGCGACGCAAGCCGCCTGCAATGCCCGCTCGATTATCTGCCGATGTCGTTGACGTCCGAATGGAAATCCAAGCTCGGCGACGCCTGGGGGATGCGCCGCGCGAAGGGCGAAAACGCCTGCCGCACCGCCCTCATCGACGTTCCGGGCGCAGCGCAGGGCGCCTGGTTCACCGACGCGTCCCATAATGGCCGAACATCAAAAGTCAGCGCAATCGCGCTTGCGCCCGATACGATCGACCCGGACCGGCTGATCTTCGCCTTGCATGGGCGCGTTCGCTCACTCGATGCCGACATGATCGGGCTGAACCCGATGCTGGAAGAAGCGCGCGAGGACGCCGCGCGCGACTTTCTCACCTTCGATCAGGGCGACGGCCGCATCAACACGCCCTTCGACAAAGTGCGCGCGGGCGAGACTTATTGTTACGAAGGATTGCGCGCGAATTTCGTCGGCCCCCGGATCAACGCTGTCATTCTCCTTGCAATCGAGCCTGGCGAAACGGCGCCGTTGATGCGCATGGAAGCGCGCGGCGACGCGATGCGGTGCATCGATCTTGCAGAACCATGGTCGTTCACCGGCGCCGAGACGACGTTTTACCGGTAGGGGCTACGGCGGATCGAACGCCCCTGCGGCTCCGCCCTACGCTCAAAAATCAACCGCGCGGCCTTTTCGTTCCCAGTCGCCATAACGGGTCGGCTCCGGGCCTGCGGGGCCGCCTTGTTCGGCTGGCAGGGTCACTCGCGCCTTTTTTCGCCGGATCGCGGCTTCTTCCAGCGCTCGCCGCGCCGCAGGCGTCAGGACCGCGCCGAGCGCTGCGCCCTCAACCCCTACTTCCGGATGGTGATCCTTGCTCATATTGAAGCGCCTTTCGCGCCACCACATATAAGCGGTCGATGGAATTTAGAACAGGGAACGCATGAGCCATCTTCGCACCTATGTCCTTCTGGCGGTTCTGACCGCTCTCTTCGGCGTCATCGGCTTTGCGCTCGGGGGAACGGGCGGCATGTTGATCGCCCTTTTGTTTGCCGCAGGGTCAAATCTCTTCGCCTATTGGAATGCCGACAAGATCGTTTTGAAGATGTACCGCGCGCAGATCGTCGATCGCTCGCACGCTTCGGGCGCCGTTCGGCGCTACGTCGAAATCGTGGAGCGCCTCGCGGCCGGCGCCGGTCTTCCGCAGCCGAAAATCACCCTTATCGACTCCGATCAGCCGAACGCTTTTGCGACCGGGCGAAACCCTGAAAACGCCGCGGTCGCGGCAACAACCGGCCTGTTGCGCATGCTCAGCGAGGATGAAATCGCCGGCGTCATGGCGCATGAACTCGCGCATGTGAAAAACCGCGACACGCTCACAATGACGGTGACGGCGACGATCGCCGGCGCGATCACCATGCTTGCCAATTTCGCGATGTTCTTCGGCGGCAGCCGCAATAATGGCGGCAACTTGGTCTCGGCCCTCGCCATGATGTTTCTGGCGCCGCTCGCCGCCGGCCTTGTTCAGATGGCGATCAGCCGCGGGCGCGAATATGAAGCTGACCGCGTCGGCGCCGAAATTTCGGGCCGGCCGGAAGCGCTCGCCTCGGCGCTCGCCAAGATCAGCCACGGAGCGGCGCGCATCCCGAACGAGACCGCCGAGATGCACCCCGAGACCGGGCAATTGATGATCGTCAATCCGTTGTCGGGTCGCGGCGCTGACAATCTCTTTTCGACCCACCCGGCCACGCAAAACCGCATCGACCGGCTGATGGCGCTGACGGGCGGAGGAAAGCCGCCGCGTCTCGGCGGGGATGTCTCGCCTTTTGAGATGGCGCAGAAAGGCCCGTGGGGCTGAGCCGTCCGGCGGTTACGAAATCCTTAACGGGGTCCGGACGCCCGCAATTTTAGACAAGCCTTAAGCGTCATCTTTACGCGCTGTCGACTATGGTTCCCCCGAGTTGAGGGATCCTTTGTTCATGCGCATGGACTTCGCCACTGTCGGCGGCATTATCGCCGGGCTTTTCGTCGTCGGCCTCGCCATCGTCATGTCCGGCTCGGTCGCCGTCTTTTTCCACGTTCCGAGTTTTTTGATCGTCGTCGGCGGCGCTGCGGCGGCGACCGTCTTGCGGTTTCCGGTCGATGATGTCGCGAGCGCCGTCGTCACTGGCGCACGGACGGCTTTTTTCGATCACGCAAGGAGCGCCGGCGATCTGCTGGAAGAATTGCGCGGTCTCGCGCAGATTGCGCGCCGGCAGGGCCCAATGGGCCTTGAGCGCGCGCCGGTATCCGATCCTTTTCTCGCGCGCGGCAAACAGATGATCGCCGACGGCCTTGCGAGCGACGATCTTCGCGCGCAGCTCACCCGCGAGCGCGAGCTTGAGATCAAGCGCCTCGTCGACGGCGAGAAAATTTTCCGCGCGATCGGCGAGGCGGCGCCTGCGTTCGGCATGATCGGCACCATTGTCGGTCTCGTCAAAATGCTGTCGACGATGGACGATCCCTCGACCATCGGTCCGGCGATGGCGATCGCCTTGCTGACGACGCTATACGGCGCTCTGATCGCCTATGTGATGGCGCTGCCGATCGCCGACAAGCTCGCCTCGAAACTGGACGTTCAGGAGACCAATCTCTCGCTCATCATCGACGGGCTTTGCCAAGTCGCCGAGCGCCGGTCGCCCGACGCGATCACCGACATGCTGATCGTCTATCTCCCCGAAAAGGCGCGCGGCGCCTTCGCGAGCGCGGCCGCGTGAGCGCAAATTCAATCCCGAGAGGCCGCAAGCGTCTTTCAGGAACGTGGCTGATCACCTATGCCGACCTGATGACGCTTCTCGTCACTTTTTTTGTGATGATCGTCTCTTTTTCCGTGCATGACAAAGTGAAGATGCAAGTCGTTGCAGGATCGATCCGCGAGGCCTTCGGCGTCACGCAGGAACGACGCTATGCAGGCGACGTAAAGCTCGACGGCGTTCCAGAGGCCCGTCAGCCCGGATCAATCGTTCCGTCAGCAACGCCGTCCGGACAAGGCCTGACAAAGACTCTGTCGGCGACCCCCGCCGCCGGCATGGAAGGCGCGCACGGCGCTTATGAACAGGCGGCTGAAGATCGCCGGCGGTTTGAAGCGGTGAAGGAAAAGCTTGAGCACGCCATCTTGATGCGCCCGATCGCAAAGGACGCCAATGACGCGATCACCATCAATCTGACCGACGCAGGTTTGCAGATTTTGATTGTCGACACGCAAGGGCGCTCGATGTTTGAGCCGGGCGCATCCGAGCCGACCGCGCAGGCAAAAGCTCTGATCGAGGAAACCGCGCGGGCGCTAAAGCCGCTTGCCAACCGCATTTTCATCGACGCCCATGCCGATGCGTCGGGCGCCGGCGCCTATTCGCCCTTCGATCTCACCGCCGAGCGAGCCAACGCCGCGCGGCGGGTGATGGAAGTTGCAGGCTTTCCGTCGAATCGCATCGCTGGCGTTTCCGGCAAGGGCGACGCCTTTCCTCTGTACCCAGAAAATCCGTTCGCCGCCGGCAACCGCCGCATTGAGATCACGCTTGAGCCCGCAGCGCCTTTGCTCCCCGCGGAGCGCCCGCTTTAAATCGCGGAACTGTGAAGTGCGGATCAGGCGCCGTTGGTCCGGAGAAACGCCAATTTTTTGATTTTTCTGACGCATCCGTAACTTTTTGTCAGCACCGTTCGGGGTCAGAATTTGGGTTCAGCAACGAGGAATGCAGCTTATGAAAAAGGCAGTTTTCATTGGGGTTCTATCGGCTGGCGTTATGGCGTTTTGCGCCGCCTCCGCTGCAAAACCCGGCGATCATCGCGGCGGTCCGAAGGATCGATCAGGCAGAAGCGAGCAAGCGGATGGCGGCGCCAATATCAAAGTTTCGGTAAACCTTGGCGATCGCGAACGGCGGATTGTTCGCGACTATTACGGGTCAAACTGCCCGCCCGGACTCGCCAAAAAGAACAACGGCTGCCTGCCGCCCGGCATCGCCAAAAAGCGATACGAAGTCGGGCGCCGGATTCCAGACGGTTGGGGCTACGTCCCAAATGAACTCGTCATTCGCCTGCCGCGCCTCGGGCATGACCGCGGATATCGCCTCGTTGACGGCGATATTGTCGTTGTCGCGATCGCGACGCTGATCGTGCTCGATGCGCTTGATGTGTATTAGCGCGGCTTAATGCGCTTCTTCCCAATTCATTCCCGCGCGCGCATCGACGACAAGCGGGACTGAAATTTCGACGGCCGGGTGAGGCGCTTCCTCCATCACTTTTCTCGCGACATCGATCGTTCTCGCCGCCTCGTCTTTGGGGCACTCGAACACAAGTTCATCGTGCACCTGCAGCAGCATCTTGGCGGAAAGGCGCGCGCTCTTTAGCGCCGCCGGCATGCGGATCATCGCGCGGCGAATGACGTCGGCCGCAGCGCCCTGAATCGGCGCGTTGATCGCCTGACGCTCGGCATAGCCGCGCATCGCAGGGTTATTGTCATTGATGCCGCCGACATAGGTGCGACGGCCGAAGATCGTTTCGACAAAGCCCGACTTTTTTGCGCCGGCGACCGTGTCATCCATATATTTCCGGATGCCGGGAAACTTGATGAAATAGTTGTCGATGTAGGCTTTTGCCTCGCTGCGGCCGATGCCGAGCTGGTTCGCAAGACCGAAGGCGGAAATGCCGTAGATGATGCCGAAATTGATCGCCTTGGCGCGCCGCCGCACCATCGGATCCATGCCCTCGACCGGCACGCCGAACATTTCGGACGCCGTCAGCGCATGAATATCGACGCCGTTTGCAAACGCCGCCTTCATCGATTTCAAATCGGCGATATGCGCGAGTAGCCGGAGTTCGATCTGGCTGTAATCGGCGGAAATCAGGACATTTCCCTTTTCCGGCACAAAGGCGGTGCGGATCTTGCGGCCGTCTTCGGTCCGTATCGGGATGTTCTGAAGATTGGGGTCGGTCGAGGCGAGACGCCCCGTTGTCGTTGCGGCAAGCGAGTAGGAGGTGTGAACGCGCCCCGTTTCCCGGTTGATCGCGACGGGAAGCGCGTCCGTATAGGTCGATTTAAGTTTCGCAAGCCCGCGCCAGTTCAGTATGGCGCGCGGCAATTCGTGCCCCTCAGCGGACAGTTCTTCAAGAATGTCGGCCGACGTCGACCACGCGCCGGTTCCGGTTTTTTTTCCGCCCGGTAATCCGAGGCGTTCGAAGAGAATCTCTGAGATTTGTTTCGGCGAGCCCATATTGAAAGCGCCGCCAGCGAGCGCGTGCGCTTCCCCTTCGTGCTTGGCCATCCGCTGCGCAAAATCCGATGAAAGGCGCGCGAGAACCGCCGGGTCGATCTTCACGCCCTCGCGCTCCATCGCGAAAATAACCTGAACGAGCGGGCGCTCCAGCGTTTCGTAAACGGTCGCTTTTCCTTCCGTCGCAAGACGCGGTTTTAGATGCTGAAAGAGGCGCAACGTGACGTCGGCGTCTTCGGCTGCATATTGCGTCGCTTTATCGATCGCCACCTCATCGAAGGTTTTCTGATTTTTGCCGGAGCCGACGACATCGGAGAATTTTATCGTGTCATGTTGCAGCCAGCGCTTCGAAAGCTCGTCCATGCCGTGGCCGCCGACGCCGCAATCAAGCGCGTAGGACATCAGCATCGTATCGTCGAACGGCGCGACGTTGATCCCGTGGCGCGCGAATATATGCATGTCGTATTTGAGATTTTGACCGACTTTGAGAACCGCCGGATCTTCAAGCATCGGCTTTAAAAGCTTCAGTGCCTTGGCGATAGGGAGTTGCTTTGACGTTTCCGCGTCGTCGAAGGCGAGCCCTTTGGCGCCGTGCGCGAGCGGAATATAGCATGCACGCCCCGCTTCAAAACTCAGCGATACGCCGACGAGCGCCGCGCCCATCGCATCAAGGCTGTCGGTCTCGGTATCGACGGCGATAATCCCGCGTTCATAGGTGCCGGCGATCCACCGGGCGAGCGCCGCTTCCTCAAACACTGTTTCGTAGGCCGCAGCCGGCGCACCCGCCGGCGCACTCGCCGCCATCGGCGCGGACGCCGCCGGCTCATCCGCGATTGTCCTGGCGGCGGCAGGCGCCGCGGCGCCATGATCGCCGCTGACGCGGCGCAGCAACGTCGAGAACTCCATCTCGCGCAGGAAAGGCGTCAGCAAATTCAAATCGAGCGCGCGGATCTGCAGCGCTTCAAGCGGCTCAGGCAGGGGGGCATCGGTTTTGAGCGTAACGAGCTTTTTGGAAAGCCGCGCCGCGTCCGCGTATTCGATCAGGTTTTCGCGCCGTTTTGTCTGTTTAATCTCCGGCGCGCGCTCCAGCAGCGTTTCAACGTCGCCATATTCTTCGATGAGCTGCGCCGCCGTTTTGATGCCGATGCCGGGGACGCCCGGGACATTATCGACGCTGTCGCCGGCGAGCGCTTGCACTTCGATGACTTTATCCGGCGGAACGCCGAATTTTTCGATCACTTCGGCGCGGGCGATGCGCTTGTTTTTCATGGTGTCGAACAGGCTGATCTTATCGCTGACGAGCTGCATCAAATCCTTGTCGGAGGAAATGATCACGCATTCGCCGCCAGCTTCGACCGCCGCGCGCGCGTACGAGGCGATAAGATCGTCCGCTTCATAGCCTTCAAGCTCGATCGAGGGCACGTTGAAGGCCCTCGTCGCAACGCGCACCAGCGGGAATTGCGGCACGAGATCTTCCGGCGCCGGCGGCCTTTGCGCCTTGTACTCGGGATAGAGATCGTTGCGAAAGCTTTTGCCGGAGTGATCGAAGATGACGGCAAGGTGCGTCGGCTCGTGTTCGTCCGTCATGTCGGCGAGCAGCTTGTAGAGCATGTTCGAATAACCAGCGACCGCGCCGACGGGAAGCCCGTCCGATTTGCGCGTCAGCGGCGGCAGCGCGTGATAGGCGCGGAAAATGTACCCCGAACCGTCGACGAGATAGAGGCGGATAGGCGCTTTGGTCATGCGAGTGTCCGGCGGGGTTGAATGACGCCCGCCTGTATCCGCTGTCCGGCTTCAAAAGTCGACCCGCGTCAGCCTTCGGCGCGGCGCGGCGCGGCCGCGAGTTCCGCGGCGAGCATTCCCGCTTCTGTCGCGCGCGGCCGCGCCAATCGCGCCAGCGCGAGGAATGTGACCGGCGTCAGGAACAGCGTGAAGATCGTTGCAAACCCCAAGCCGCCAAACACCACCCAGCCGAGCGCTGCACGGGATTCAGCGCCGGCGCCCGAGCCGAGAATGAGCGGCAATCCGCCGAGAAGCGTCGAGATCGCCGTCATCAACACCGGCCTCAACCGCGTCATCGACGCGTCGAGAATGGCGTCCTTGACGTTCATCCCTTCATCGCGCCGCTTGTTGGCGAATTCGACGATCAAGATGCCGTTCTTCGCCATGATCCCGATGAGGAGGACAAGACCGATCTGGCTGTAATAATTGAGCGACCCGCCGGTCAGCAAGATCGCATACACCGCCGCCGCGAGACCAAACGGCACCGTCAGCATAATGATCAGCGCTGAAATGAAGCTTTCAAACTGCGCGGCGAGAACCAGCAGCACAATAAGCCCCGCGAACGCGAAAACGATGAGCGTTGAATCGCTCGATTGCTGGAGAACGCGCGCCTCGCCGAGAAGCACCGTCGACATCGACCCGTCAAGCGTAGTCGCCGCCGCAGCGCGCATCGCCTCAATCGCGTCGCCGAGCCTCGCGTCCTCCGCAAGGGTCGCCGTCACCGGCACCGCCCGGCGGCGCTGCTCGCGCGACAAGGTCGAGGCGATCGGCG
>JBBTJH010000239.1:0-18787 GCA_038059555.1 Pseudomonadota bacterium
AGACGCCGCCTTATCTCCATTATGCGCCGGCTCCCCGGCCGGGCGTGCAAGTCGGAGGCCGGTTCCCGATTCATATCTGGCCGCGACCGCTAAGCTGGGGATTTGAGTGGCACGACCCAACGAAACCGCTCAAACTTAAACGCGGCGAACCATGGTTTTATGTGCATTTTGAGACGGAAAATCCGGCGGGACGGATCAGGCTGGTCGAAAACGAGATGACGCCGGAACTCGAAAAATACGTCAACTCGATCGTCGATGTGAGCAATTACGTCAATAAGACGTTTTCGCTTTTCGGCGAAGCGCAAGCGCGCCGCCCCGAAACGCTCGTGAAAGCAAAAAAGGGCTGACTGGAGTTGAGTTGCGCATGTTTGAACAGCAATGCGACCAATGGCGTCCGCAACAGCCCAAGGCGCGTCGAAGCGTCGAATGCGTATTGGCAATATCTGTAGCGATGCTTATGCAATCGGCCGATTTCAAAAGGATTTAAAACTCTCATGGTGAACTCATCTCTACTGCGAGCCTTCTGCCTGGTCGCGTCAACCATCATCACCCCTTCGCTCGCGAACGACGCCGCGCTTGAGAAAAAATTCGACAGCCTGATCGATCCTGCCGAGATGAACGGCTGGCTAGAAACCATGGCGGCTGAGCCCAATCATGTCGGCTCGCCGCATGACAAGGCGAACGCCGAGATGACGCTGAAACAGTTCCTCGATTGGGGCTGGGACGCGAAGATTGAAACCTTCAAGGTGCTCTACCCGACGCCGATCAAAGTCTCGTTCGATCTTCTCGGCGATCGAGGCTTTGCCGCGACGCTGACCGAGGCGGCGATCGAGGGCGACGCGCCGACTGCGACGCGCGACGCGCTGCCCGCTTATCTCGGCTATCAGGGCGACGGCGACGTGACGGCGCCAGTTGTCTATGTGAATTACGGCATGCCGGACGATTACGAGACGCTGAAGCGCATGGGCGTTGACGTCAAAGGAAAGATTGTTCTCGCGCGCTACGGCGCCGGCTGGCGCGGGTTGAAGCCGAAACTCGCGCAGGAGCATGGCGCACTCGGGTGCATCATCTATTCCGATCCGCATGAAGACGGTTACGCGATTGACGATGTCTATCCCAAAGGCGCCTCGCGTCCGCCGCAAGGATTTCAGCGCGGCTCGGTGATGGACATGCCGTTTTATCCCGGCGATCCTTTGACGCCGGGGCGCGGCGCTACGGAAAAAGCAAAGCTTCTCTCGCGTGCCGAGGCGAAGACCCTCCTCAAAATTCCGGCGATCCCGATGTCTTATGGCGACGCGCAGAAAATTTTGGCGGCCATGGGCGGACAAGTCGCGCCGAGAGATTTTCGCGGATCGCTGGGTGAGACCTATCACATCGGCGACGATGGCGCGGCCAAAGCCCATCTCGTCGTCCAATCCGACTGGAGCCTCAAGACGATCTACAATGTCGTCGCGACCATGCGCGGCGCTGAATTTCCCGATGAGTGGATTTTGCGCGGCAATCACCGCGACGGGTGGGTGATGGGCGCGTCCGATCCGTTGTCGGGGCATATCGCGATGATGGGGGAGGCCAAAGCCATCGGCGCGCTCGCAAAGGACGGCTGGAAGCCCAAACGCACGCTCGTTTATCTCTCCTGGGACGCGGAAGAGCCGGGCCTTATCGGCTCGACCGAATATGCGGAAACGCATGAGGAAGAGCTTGCGGCCAAAGCCCAGATGTACATCAATTCCGACGGCAATGGCCGCGGATTTTTGAACGTCGCGGGAACTCACTCGCTCCAGCATTTCGTCAACGACGTCGCCAAGGCTGTCGATGATCCGCAAACGGACGGGTCGGTGGATGAGCGCGTTCGCGCCGGATTGATGGCGAAGGCTGGCGCCAAGGGCGCAGATGGCGACGCAAAAAAGCTCGGCGCGCTGGCGGCAAACCCCGCGAGCGATCTGCCGATCGATGCGCTGGGGTCGGGGTCCGATTACACGGCCTTCCTGCAGCATCTGGGGATGGCGGCGCTGCATGTCGGCTATTACGGCGAAGGGAGCGACGACGGCGTCTACCACTCGCTCTATGACGATTTTGCCCATCATGACAAATTCGTCGATCCGGGTTCTGCTTATGGCGGCGCGCTCGCGCGAACGGTCGGCCGCATGGTGCTGCGCGCCGCTGACGCCGATCTGCCGCCCGTCCGCTACAGCGATTTCGCGTCCGTCGTTTCGGATTATCTCGGTGAAGTGAAAACGCTCGCCGATGACCGGCGCGCGCTCGCCGAAGCGCAAGAAACAGCGCTGAAAGCGGATGCGTTCGCGCGCGCCCGGGACCCCAAAAAGCCCTATGGCGCGCCGACGCCTCTTAAGCCCGTGCCGCATATCAATTTCGCCCCGCTCGAAGACGCCGTCGATCAGCTCAAAAAAAGCGCGGCCGCCTATGATAAAGCGCTCGGTGAAAAAGGCGCGTCGCTCTCCGCGGATAAAAAGCGCCGCCTTTTTGCGCTGGCGCGCGAAACCGAACAGGCGATCAAGATCAAGGAAGGTTTGCCGGGCCGGCCATGGTTCAAGAATGCGATTTATGCGCCGGGAACGCTGACCGGCTACGGCGTAAAAACCCTGCCGGGCGTGCGCGAGGCGATTGAACAGGAACGCTTCGGCGACGCCGATCAGTACGCCAAGCTCACCGCCGCCGCTTTGCGCCGGTATGCCGACAAGCTCGATGAAGCGACAAAGCTGATGGGAGAGTAAGGCGCCGGCCGCTTATCGCTCGAGGCCGTTTATCGCTCGAGCCGGCCCATGGCGTTATCGACGATCGATTTGAGGAACTTCCGGTTCGGCCGCGTGCGCGCGAGGACCGAAAGGCCGATGGCGATGGCGAGGATGGCTTTGGCTTCCTCGCTGGAGTCGATTTCCGCCGGCGTCGTTCCGTCCGCTTTCGAAAGATCGATAAGCTCGACGATGCGTCTCTCAACCCCGGTTTGAACGCTCGCAATGTATTTGCGGACTTCCTCATCATGCGGCGCGACTTCGAGCGCGGTATTGGTGACGAAACAACCGCGGGCGCCTTCGGCTTCGACGAACGTCATCAGAAAGTCGCGAAGCACTTCAATCGGCCCCAGCGTCTCCAGCGGAGCCTCGTAGAGAGCCGCGCGCATCAGGCCCTCATAGTGACGCAGCGCCGCCATGAACACAGCGCGCTTATCGCCATAGGTTGAGTAAAGCGTCGCCCGGTTCGCGCCGGTGAGATCGATGATGTCCTGCATCGATGTCGCGCTGAAGCCTTGCGTCCAGAAGGCATGCATCGCCCCTGTAAGCACAAGATCGTCAGAGTGTTCCGGATGGCTCGTCTGATGTCCCGAAATCGCTATCGCCTTCCAACTAGGCCCCGACCGCAAACCTTAGGCAAATTCAGCCCGTTTTTCAACCGCCGGTTACTGTCCTCCTGCATTCCACTGCAAAAACAGGGAAGTAACCGCCGTAATTGGAATGCCGACACGCCAGACCAGGCTTTTCTGAATGCCTGCGGGAATCCTCCGGCACGTCTGTTGTTTTGTCGTGCGGACATTCCGGAAATCCATCCGCGCTTTCCGGAAATTTCTCCTGCGCCAAAAATCCCGGCGCCCGCCGAAGTCTTTGACGGCGGCGGCAGGTCTCCCTAGGGTTCGCCCATGTCGCAACCGCTTTCGCTCTTCAGCACCCTCGTGCACCGCGTCCGCTTTTCGAAAACCGGCGCGCTCAATGACGATATCATCGCGGCGGCGATCACGTTCGCCGACGATGACGAGGCCGGTCAGCGCTGGTCGGAGGATAATTCCTATCCGGGATATACGTCCTACGGGTCATTCTCCGATCTTCCCGTTCGCGCTCCGTGCTTTGCCGCGCTGAAAAAGCTCCTCGATGCGGAAGCGTCGAGTTTTGCTAAGGCCTTATGCTTTGACTTGAATGGCGGAAAGCTGAAGCTCGACAATCTCTGGATCAACATCCTCGATCCGGGCGGGTTTCACTCCGGCCACATCCATCCGCATTCGGTGATCTCGGGGACATATTACGCGCTGGTTCCAGACGGCGCCGCGGCGCTGAAACTTGAAGACCCGCGCCTGCCGATGATGATGGCGGCGCCGACGCGCACCAGCGACGCGCCGCAGGACATGCGAAGCTTCGTTTACCTCGCGCCGGAACCCGGCATGATGCTGATGTGGGAGAGCTGGCTGCGCCATGAGGTCGTGCGCAATGGCGCCGGCGAGCCGCGCATTTCGGTCAGCTTCAACTACCGCTGGGATTGAAAAAGCCGCGCCTTAGATCATCGGGCGTGATTTAAGAATCACGCCCGATGATCTTACATTTTGATTTGGCGCGCCTTTGCGCGCGAAACCGGTGTCCACTTTCGCGCCCGGCGCGCCAAGGCGCGGCTTTCCAAGTCAGGCATAGTTTCGATCAGCTCACTTGCCCCAGCGGCAATCCGATCTGTATTCGCCGCTCGGCGAGGTGACTTCCTTGATGCCGTCCGGGCAGCCGGGCCAGGGCGCGTAGTTCTGCGACGCGGATGTTGGCGCTGGCGCGCCGTCAGGCAACTGTCCCTTATCGTGATAATTGAACATGGTGATGTTGCCGTCCTTGTCGCGCTTGATCGTCGTATGCCACTCGCAAGTTGCGTCGAAATGATAGTCGCCATTTGCGTCGCGCACGAGGCATCCGGTCCCGCTCGCGGTCTGCGCGGCATTTTCCGGTTTGTCGGGTTTTGCATAAGCCGTCCCGGGCAGCGCAGCGGCGCCCGCGAGCAGAATCACAGTTGAAAATGTTGAGCCGAAACGTCTGATGGTCTTTTTCATTTGTCTCTCCCAGGTTGTCTTCATCCGCCCAAGACGGGCAGGCGACGACGGGATGAAACGCTCAAATGAGACCCCCGTCCAGCCGCGAGGAGTTGTGATAGTGATGTTTCACAATTGCCCGGCGCCTACAGTCGATAGCGCTTTGAAATTTATACGGGAACACGGCTCGCACGCAGGGAGGCCCGCTACGCGTCATTCCTGACGCCGTAGGTCATCCAGCGCGTTCCGACTTTTTCGTCGAACGACAAGAAGCCGTGTTCTTTCAGCATCGCCGCGCATTCTTCGTTGGTTCGCTTACCCCGCCGTTCGGCGCCGGTGTCGAGCGCCAGCGCGCGCACGAGCGGGAAAGCGGCGCCGATCCCTTGCAAAACTTCAGGCTCTGCGCCTTCCGCGTCGCATTTGATGAGATCGATGCGCGAGAGCCCATGATCGCTGGCGAATTGCTCGATCGTGATTGCGCGTTTGCGAATTTTCGGCCCGTCGGCGAAAACAGATGAATCGGCGCGCTCCGGCGCCAGCGCAAAATCGACCTCGTCGTTTTCGCTCCAGATGACGTCGTCAAAGGCCGTGACGTTGGGAAGTCCGGCGATATTCTTTTGAAGACAGGCGTGGACCAAGGGGTCGGGTTCAAAGCAGAAAACTTTCGCGCCATAGCGGGCGCAGACATGGGCGAATTCGCCCGCATTCGCCCCGATGTCGAGAACGACGCTCTCAGGGCCGAGCACGATATGCCTCCCGACGCCGTATTCGCGTTCGAGCCGGTCGAGCCGCGCCGCCCAGCCCTTGCGGTAAAGCTTCCAGCGCAGCGGCGAGGGGACTGCGATGCGCCGCCCCTCGACCCGCACGAATAAACCATCGGGCGCCTCTTCAAGGCGCACATCGGCATTGCCGCCGATCCGCAGAAGCGCGAGAACGCGTTGCCTTGCGAGTTTGAGCCGCTGGGTCGTTGTGAGCTGCAAGAGAGTAACCGATTTCGTCGCGGGTCCGCTATAATGTCGGATCACCGCCCTGTCACGCCGCCCGAAGGAGAGCGCCCCATGACCCGTATAACGACGCTGGAAGTCAGACGAGACGACATCTCCCGCACTCGCCTGTCGGAGCGATCGGCGCCCTTATTGAATGACGGCGAGATACTCGTGAAGGTCGATCGCTTCGCCTTGACCGCCAACAACATCACTTATGGCGTCGTCGGCGAAAAGATCGGCTATTGGAAATTTTTTCCGGCTGAAGACGGATGGGGAGTCATTCCCGTCTGGGGCTTTGCCGACGTCGTGCAGTCAAAGCATCCGGAGATAAAGGAAGGCGAACGACTTTACGGGTATTTCCCGATGGGCTCGCACCTCGTGATGGCGCCGGACAAAGTGAAGCCTGAACGGCTGCTGGACGGCGCTGGGCATCGCGCCGGTCTTCCCCCCGTTTACAACTCCTACGCCCGCACCAAGGCGGAAGCGCATTACGACCCGTCGATGGATGACGAACGGATGCTGTTGTTTCCGCTCTATGCGACGTCCTATTGCCTCTATGATTTTCTCGTCGACAATAAATGGTTCGGCGCGCAGCAGATCATCATCGCCAGCGCGTCGTCGAAAACCGCGATCGGTTTTGCGATGGCGATCGCAGATGACAAGTCCGCGCCGGATCTCGTCGGGCTGACATCCGCCGGCAATCTTGGAACCGTCAGCAAGTTGCGGCTTTATTCGAGCGTACACGCCTACAATGATATTGCGTCAATCGACGCCTCCGCGCCGAGCGTTATTGTCGACATGTCAGGGAACGGCAAAGTGCTCTCGGCGCTGCACGGCCATCTCGGCGAGAATATGCGCTACTGCTCCAATGTCGGCGTCACGCATTACGACGAGAACGAGATGGGGCCGAATTTCATTCGCGAGCGCAGCGCGATGTTTTTCGCGCCCGGCCATATCCAGAAGCGCTCGGCCGAGTGGGGGCCGGGCGTCTTCGAGAAAAAAGCGTTCGTCTTCTGGCGCGATGCGGCGGTGAAAAGCCGGTCGTGGCTGAAATTTGAAAAAGCGCTCGGCATCAAAGGGCTGGAGGGCGCCTATAGCCGCGTATTGAAAGGCGAAACATCGCCCGATAAAGGCGTCATCGTGGAGCTTTGAGCCGCGCTAGACGGCCCTCAGCGCCATTTTGATCGGGCCTTCGGCTCTGCCGTTGACGAACTGGTCGACATACGGATTGCCGGAATTGTCGATTTTCCCGGCCGCGCCGCGCCAGACGATGCGCCCCTCATGCAGCATGGCGATTTCATCAGCGATGCGCCGCGCCGAGCTCATGTCGTGGGTGATCGAGATCGCGGTCGCGCCGAGCGCTTTCACCCGCTCGATGATCAAGCGATTGATGACGTCGGCCGTGATCGGATCGAGGCCCGTCGTCGGCTCGTCAAAGAAAAGGATTTTGGGGTTGGCGGCGATCGCGCGCGCCAGCGCAACGCGCTTTTGCATGCCGCCTGACAATTCTGACGGCGCAAGATCGCCGACTTCCTTGGGAAGGCCGACAAGCGCCAGACAGTCGGCCGCCCGCTCGCGCGCCGTATGTCCGGATTTCCCCTCGCCATAGATGAGGCGAAAGCCAATATTTTCCCAGACCTTCAAACTGTCAAAGAGCGCCGATCCTTGGAACAGCATGCCGATTTCGCGGGTGCGTTTTTGGCGCTCCGTCGCCGACAATTTAAGGATATTGACGCCGCCGATGAATATCTCACCGGCGTCGGGCGCCATCAGGCCGAGGAGGCACTTCAGCAACACCGATTTCCCGGTGCCCGATCCGCCGATGACGACGAGCGAGGCGCCTTCATCGACATCGAGATCGACGCCGCGCAGCACTTCCTTGCGGCCGAAGGATTTCTTCAGCCCACGAACGGAAATTTTCGGCGTGGCCGTCGTCATCTCAGATACCCACGAAAAGCGAGGTCATGATGTAGTTTGAGGCGAGGATCGCGACAGCGGAGGCGACGACGGCTGAACGGGTCGCGCCGCCGACGCCCTGCGCGCCGCCCCGGCTCTTGTATCCGTAATAGCAGCCCATGACGGAGATGAGGAACCCGAAGACGCCCGCCTTGATGAGGCCCGAAGTGACGTCGTCTGCCGTCAGGAACTGGTCGATGTTGCGAATGTAGGTCGCGCCTTCAAAGCCGAGCGCGAAGACCGCGACGAACCATCCGCCGAGAATGCCGATGACATCGGCGACGAGCACGATGAACGGCAGCATCAAGGTCGTTGCAAGGATGCGCGGCGAGATCAGATATTTGAACGGATCGACGGCAAGGGTCGACATCGCATCGATCTGGTCGGAAACGCGCATCGCGCCAAGCTCGGCCGCCATGCCGGAAGAAGATCTCCCAGCGACCATCAGCGCGGCGAACCCCGGCCCCAGCTCGCGGACAATCGACACGGAAAGTATCTGCGGCAGAAAAGATTCGGCGTTAAAGCGCGCCGAGCCGTCATAAATATTGAGCGCGAGCGCGGCGCCCGTGAAAATCGCCGTGAGGCCGACGACGGGGAGCGAGTTGAAACCGATCCGGATCGCGGCGGTCAAAAATTCGCGCGTATAAAAAGGACCCGACACCCAGGCGAAGGCGCCGCGCATCGCGAAAATCGACATCGCGCCGATTTCGGCGAGCAGGCCGATCGAGATGCGCCCGACTGCTGCGACTGGATTCATGGCGTTCACATCCCCTCGGCGCCGGCGAGACTTTGAGCGGCCGGCGCGCCGTCAAAGAGGTAACGGCGCGCCACGCGTCCGCCAAGCCCTCCCCGCTGGCGGGCAAGCCCGCCAACCCCTGTCAAAAGCTCATAACCGATTGTTCCGCAAGCCTCAGCGGCGGCGTCGATCGAAAACGCGCGCCCGAAAAATTCGGCGCGATCGCCGATTTTCGGCCGCTCCGGCGCGTCGGTCGCATCGAGGACGATCAAATCCATCGAGACCCGCCCGGCGATCGGACAGAGCGCCCCGCCGAGAAAAGCCGAGCCCCGGTTCGATCCGGCGCGCGGATAGCCGTCGCCATATCCAAGCGCGACAGTTGCAAGCGTGCTGTTTCGCGCGGCGGTGAAACTTGCGCCATAGCCGACGGTCTCGCCGGCTTTCATCGTGTGAACCTGCAAGACCGGCGCGCTCAACGTCGCGACAGGCTCGAAGGGAACAGATCTGTCGTCGAGCGGACTGACGCCGTAAAGGCCGACGCCAACGCGCACCATGTCGAAGGCGAAGTTCTCGCCGATAAGCGCGCCGCCCGAAGAGGCAAGACTCTTGCGCGCCGATGGATACTGCCCGGCGATTTGCGCGAAGGCGGCGCGCTGGCGCTCGTTCATCGGATGCGCCGCCTCGGACGCGCAGGCGAGGTGACTCATGACGAGCGTTAGATTGAGACCCTCCATCGATTTAAGGGCGCTGAGCACGGCGGGCGAAACGCCGAGCCGGTGCATGCCGGTGTCGATGTTCAAGGCAGCCGGCGCGCCGCGCATCTGCGCCGCCCAGAGCGCCGCCTGATCGAGCGAGTTCAGGACGGGCGTCAGCGCATAATCGCGAAAGGTCCCGATGAAGTCGGGGAAGGGGCCGTTGAAAACGAAAATCTCCGCGTCCCGGCCCAACGCCTTTCTGAGCGCCGCGCCTTCCTCGGAATAGGCGACGAAGAACGACCGGCAATTCTCTTTCTGGTGGAGGACGCGCCCGACCGCCTCAGCCCCGAGGCCGTAGGCGTCGCATTTGACGACCGCCGCGGCGGTCGCGGCCGGCGCTGCGCCGGCGAGCCGCCGGTAATTGGCGCAGAGGGCCGAAAGATCGATCTCTAAGGTCGGGTTATGGAAGGTCATCGCGCCTGATCGCTTGGAAAGCGGCGCATCTTTAGGGTCATTCGGCGGCGGCGCAAAGGCGGCCATCCGCCGGGAGCGCCCCGCAAAGCCCGCCGGGAGAGCCTTCGGGCGGCAGGCGAGGATCGCCGCCTAAGCCGTTGAAATTCCGTGGGGCGGGCCAGCACCCTAAAAAATATTTGGCGAATCCTGTCACGTTGAGGGGGTATCGCTCGTCTTAGCGTCATGAAGAGGAAGTCTGACATGATGAAAAAGGGTCTCGCGGCGGTTATCGGCGCCATCTCGGCCGCCAACGGCCTCCTCATGCTCATAGCCGGGCAGGAGTGGTTTTCCTCAACGCCGGGCGTCGCCGATACCGGGCCCTATAATCCGCACTTCGTCGCCGATGTCGGCGCCGCCTATCTGATCGCCGGCCTTGCGCTGCTGGCGAGAGCGCTCCGCCCTCAATGGTGGCCGGCGGCCGTGGCGGGCGCCCTTTTCTTCGTCGCGCACGCGCTCATTCACGTCGCCGGCATCCTCGGCGGGCACTCGCATCATGCAGCCTTCGAGACAGCGCTGGTCATCTTGCCTGCCGCGCTCAGCCTCTTTGCGGCGTTTCCGTCAGCTAGGGAAAAGCGCCATGCGTAAATTTCTCGCCCGGATTTTCCTCGACCGGTTCAGCGCCCGCTATGACTACGACATGACCTATATGCGCGAGATGCTCGCCGCTTCGCCCGATGCGTTCTTCCGCTTCGCGAATATCTCGTCGCTCGCGCGCCACCGGGAAGCCGCGCCAATAGGCGCCTATTTTGCGGCCAAGCTCGTCGGCGCGATGGTTGAAGATTGCGGACCCTGCACACAGCTTGTCGTCGCCATGGCGCGCGAGGCCGGCGTTGCAAACAGCGACATCAGCGCTGTTCTCGAAGGCGACATGACTGCCGCCAGCGAGAGCGTCGCTCTCGGCTTTCGTTTCGCCGACGCGCTAACGCGCGATGCCGGCGATCTCGGCGCAGCGCGCGACGCGGTTCGCGCCCGCTGGGGCGAGAAAGGCGTCATCGACTTGACCTTCGGCGCACAAATTTCCCGCGTCTTTCCGATGGTGAAGCGCGGGCTCGGCCACGCGCAAACTTGCGAGCGCGTTCGCGTCGGCGACCGGGCGGTCAGCTTGCGGAAGATCGCATGAGCGATCTTAGCGCCGAATTCCTGAAATCCCGCCGGCGCCTGTTCGGGCTCGCCTACCGCATGCTCGGCAGCGCGGCTGACGCCGAAGACATCGTCCAGGAGACATATTTGCGCGCCTCGCGCGCGGGGGCTGCGGAATTGAAGACGCCAGAAGCCTATTTCGTCTCGATCGCCTCGCGGCTATGCCTCGATCATCTGAAAGCCGCGCGCGCGACGCGTGAAATTTACGTCGGCCATTGGCTGCCGGAGCCGATCACCGACACCGACGGCATCACGCCCGAAAGCGCTGCCGCCTACGCCGACGATCTCTCGCTGGCGCTGCTGATGACGCTCGACCGGCTGAGCGCGCACGAGCGCGCGGCGTTCCTCCTCCACGACGTTTTTGATATGCCCTATGAGGAGATCGCGCCGATCATCGACCGCTCGCAGGCCGCCTGCCGGCAACTCGCCGCGCGGGCGCGCAAGGAAGTGCGGACCGGCCGCCCGGCGCGCCGCGTCTCGACGGAAGAACATCGCGCCATGCTGATGCGCTTTGCGCGCGCAGTCGCTGAGGGCGGCGAGGACGATCTGAAATCCCTGTTCGCGGATGATGCAGTTTTCTATTCGGACGGCGGCGGCGCCAAACCCTCGGCGCTCAATCCGATCCGGGGCGCCGGGAATATCGCGCGCTTCATTGTCGGCATTGAAAAGAAAAGCGCCGCGCTCCGCGCGCACCGCCGCGTCGAAATGGCCGAGATCAACGGCGCGGTGGGATTTCTCATTTACGACGGCGACGCGCTCGATCAGAGCGTTTCCATCGAAACCGACGGCGAGAAAATCACCGCCGTCTTCGCGATCCGCAACCCGGCGAAACTCGGCGCTATTGCGGGCGCCGGCCGCGCTCAATGAGCGGGAGCGCCGGCGAAATCACAGAGCCGGAAATCATCGCGCCGGAGCTGGGCGCGTCACTCGCGAAACGGGCTGTCGTAGCGGCGGTCGAGCGTGCTGAACTTGGTCAGTTTTTCTTCAAACGCGAGCTCGACCTTGCCGATCGGGCCGTGGCGCTGTTTGCCGACGATGACTTCGGCGACACCGCGCGAGGCGTCGCATTCGGCGATCCATTTCGCGTGCGCTTCGGAATCGGGGCGAGGCTCGCCGCGCTTCAGATAATATTCCTCCCGGTAGACGAACATGACGACGTCCGCGTCCTGTTCGATCGAGCCGGATTCTCGAAGGTCCGAGAGCTGGGGCCGCTTGTCTTCCCGCTGTTCGACCTGACGCGAGAGCTGCGAGAGCGCCATCACGGGAACGTTGAGCTCTTTGGCGAGCGCCTTGAGGCCCATCGAGATTTCGGTGATCTCCTGCACGCGGCCGTCGTTTCGCCTCGAGCCGCTGCCGGTCAGCAGCTGAAGATAGTCGACGACGATGAGGCCGAGACCGTGCTGGCGCTTCAGCCGGCGCGCGCGCGCCGCGAGCTGCCCGACCGTGAGGCCGCCGGTGTCGTCGATGAAGAGCGGCAGCGATTCAAGTTCGCGCGCGGCATGATAGATCCGTTCGAATTGCTCCTGATCGACCTCGCCGCGCCGGATTTCGTTCGACGGCACGTTCGCGGTCTCGGCGATGATGCGGGTCGCGAGCTGCTCGGCCGCCATCTCGAGCGAGAAAAGCCCGACAACGGCGCCGTTGACGGTTTTATACGTCCCGTCCGGCTGTCTCTCGGATTTGTAGGCCCGGGCGGCGTTCAGCGCGATGTTGGTTGCAAGCGCGGTCTTCCCCATCGAGGGCCGGCCCGCAAGAATGATGAGATCGGACGGGTGCATGCCGCCCAGCGTGTGGTCGAGATCGCGAAGCCCCGTCGAAACGCCGGCAAGACCGCCGTCGCGTTTGACGGCCGCATCCGCGAGATCGATCGCTTCATTGATCGCGGTCCGGAAGCTTTTGAAGCCGCCGCCATATTTGCCGCTCTCGGCGAGCTTGTAGAGGGCTTGTTCGGCTTCCGCGAGCTGCGCGTCCGGATGATCTTCGAGCGAGGCGTCGCGCGCCCGGTCGATCATCTCAGAACCGACGGCGATGAGGCCCCGCCGCACCGACATATCGAAAATGACGCGCGCGTAATCGGGCGCGCCCGCGGTCGAGGGCACATTCGCTGCGAGCTGTTCGAGATATTTGCGCCCGCCGGCCTCGATATATCCTTGCGAGGCGGCAAGCGAGGCGTCGACCATCACCGGGGAGGCGAGGCGTCCCTGATTAATCAGCGCGCCGCAAGTATTGTAGATAAGCTGGTGAACCGGATCGTAAAAATGTTCGGTCTTCAGCGTGGAATTGATCCGGTAATAAATCTCGTTGTCGAAGAGGATGGCGCCGAGCACGACCTGTTCGGATTCGAGATTGAACGGCGTGCGCTCGACGGCGCCTTGCGCGGTCCCGCTTGGCTCGGATTTCACTGGATTTGCGCCGTCGGCCATAGACGCATGGTGAACCATAAAAAAAACCGGCCGTCGAGCGGCCGGTTTTCCTTATCTATCCACAGGTGGGCGGCGCGCTATTCCTTGGCGGCCGCTTCCGCGTTCTCGTCGAAGAACTCGGCAGCTTCCGCCGCGTCTTCTTCGTCTTTTTCTTCAACATGCAAGAGGACGTTTTCGCCGCGCGCCTGGCGCTCGGCTTCGTCGGCCGAGCGGGCGATGTTGATTTCAATCGTCGCCGAGACTTCCGGGTGCAGCATGACCCGAAGCTTCGAGAGGCCAAGCGACTTCAGCGGCTTGTCGAGACGCACCTGCGTGCGGTCGACCTTGACGCCTTCAGAAGCTGCCGCGTCCGCGATGTCGCGGGTCGAGACCGACCCGTACAAAAGGCCGGCTTCCGACGCTTGGCGGATGATGACGAAAGAGCGGCCGTCCAGTTTCTTGGCGGCGCCTTCAGCGTCCTTGCGGCGCTCAAGATTGCGCGCTTCAAGATCGGCGCGCTGTCCCTCGAAGACTTTCTTGTTGTCTTCGTTGGCGCGGAGCGCCTTTTTGCGGGGCAACAGGAAGTTGCGCGCGAAGCCTGCGCGCACCTTCACGACATCGCCCATCTGGCCGAGTTTTTCGACGCGTTCGAGAAGAATGACTTCCATGATTATTACTCCGACGCGTAGGGAAGCAAAGCGAGGAAACGCGCGCGCTTGATGGCTCTCGCGAGTTCACGCTGCTTCTTGGACGAAACGGCTGAGATGCGGGAAGGAACGATCTTGCCGCGTTCGGAGACGAAGCGCTGGAGCAGCTTCGGATCCTTGTAGTCGATTTTCGGCGCATCCTCGCCCGAGAACGGGCAGGTCTTACGGCGGCGCATGAAAGGTTTGGCCATGGTTCAATCGCTCCTGTTAAAACCGGCGTCCGCGGTCGCCGCGGTCGCCTCTGTCGCCGCCGCGATCGCCACGGTCGCCGCCGCGATCACCGCGATCGCCCCGATCCCCACGGTCGCCGAATTCGCGATCGCGCCCGCCTTCACGGCCGCCTTCGCGCCCGCCGTCTCGGTCGCGGCGCGAGAGCACCGGCGAGGGCGTTTCGTCGAGTTCTTCAACGCGGATCGTAAGGCTGCGCAGAATGTCTTCGTTGATTTTTTCCTGGCGCTCCAGCTCGTGAACGACCGGCGCCGGGGCGTCGATGTTGAACAGGCTGTAATGGCCCTTGCGGTTTTTCTTGATCTTGTACTGGAGCGAGCGAAGGCCCCAATATTCCGACTTGGCGATCTTGCCGCCGTTTTCGGTGACGATTTTCTGCAAGGTCTCGGTCAGGCCCTCGACCTGCGCCGGGGAAATATCCTGGCGCGCAATAAAGATATGCTCGTAAAGAGGCATCAAGCCAGCTCCACATTGGCGATGGAGACGGACCGGAGCGCATTGCTGGAAGCGCCGGCCGCCTTTGGCCCGAAGCCCACGGGACCATCCCGCAAACCGTCCCCAAAAGGGTCCGGCGGCTCCGGCCATCGCTCGGAAGCGGGGGAGGTAGCCCAAGGAGGCGCCGGAAGCAAGGGCGAGGGCGCGACCTTTTCCCCGAGCCAGAACCGGTCTAAACGCCCAGCCCGTGCTTGCGCTCACGCCAGTTTTGCGGGTGCTCGGCGCCTTCCTGATCGCCTTCTCGGCGTTCATGCTGGTCCCGCTGCTTGTCGCCCCCAGCCCGCTCGTCCAACCGGGCGCGGCCTTTGTCCTGTCGGCATTGGCGGCGGCGTTCACCGGCCTTTCCCTGATCGCCCTCAGCCCGACGGTTGCAGTCTTCGAACTCGACCGGCGGCAGGGGTTTTTGCTGACGGCGCTCGTCTGGGTGGTGATGCCGGGATTTGGCGCGCTGCCGCTGGTCGGTTACGGCCTTTCCTACACCGACGCTTTTTTTGAAGCCGCGTCAGCCATGACGACCACGGGGTCGACAGTGATGACGGGGCTCGATCAGACCGCGCCCTCGATCTTGTTGTGGCGCTCGCTGATGCAAGCGATCGGCGGCGTCGGCGTCATCGTGCTCGGCATTATCATGATGCCGTTCCTGCGTGTCGGCGGCATGCAGCTCTTTCACGCCGAAAGCTCGGACAAGTCTGAAAAGATCGTCGCCAAAGCGTTCGATCTTGCGATCTGGATCTTCGCCATTTTCGTGTTGCTGGTTTTTCTTTGCGCCGGCGCCTACCGCGCGCTCGGCATGGACTGGTTCGACGCGGTCAATCACGCGATGACGACGATATCGACCGGCGGTTTCTCCACGCACGACGCCTCGTTCGGCTTTTTCGAGAACAAGGCGATGTTGTGGGCGTCGACTGTGTTCATGCTGGCGGGCGCCTTGCCCTTTGTCGCCTTCATCCGCTTTGCGCGCGGAAAATTTCGCGCCTTCGCAACCGATATCCAGTTGCGCGGCTTCCTGATGTTTCTGCTGATAACGATCCTGCTGATCGCCGTGACGAGATCGGTTCGCTCGCTTGTTCCCTTCGACAAGGCGCTGGTCGATGCGGCGTTCAATGTAGTTTCGGTGGTGACGACGACGGGCTTCGCCAGCGAGGATTATCAGCTCTGGGGCCCGTTCGCGATCGGCATGTTCTTTATCCTGACGTTTGTCGGCGGCTGCTCGGGCTCGACGGCCGGCGGCATCAAGATTTACCGGTTTCAAATTCTCGGAAGGCTTGCGGTTGCGAACCTGACGCGCATTGTCTCCCCCAACCGCGTGCACCCGGTTTTGTATCACGACCGGAAAGTCGAAGACGATGTCGCGTGCTCGATCCTCTCTTTTCTGGTCGTGCTGCTGTTTTCCCTGATCGTCTCGACCTTCCTGCTCGCCTGGCTCGGACTTGATCTGACGACGGCGCTGACCGGCTCGGCGACGGCGATCGCCAATGTCGGCCCCGGCCTTGGCGACGTCATCGGCCCGGCGGGGAATTTCCAGTCGCTGCCCGATGCGGCGAAATGGGTCCTCGCGATCATGATGATTCTCGGCAGGCTTGAATTCTTTACGGTCCTCGTTCTCTTCACGCCGGTTTTCTGGCGGTCTTGAGCTTCCCGATTTGCCAGCCTTCCCGCGCTGGTTTAGGGGAGGCGTATTCATCCAGAAGGGATCGGCGCGATGGCGCGATGCTTTGTTTTTCCGGGCCAAGGGAGCCAGTCGGTCGGCATGGGCCGCGCGCTCGCCGAGGCGTTCCCGGCTGCGCGCGAAGTTTTTCAGGAAGTTGACGACGCGGTCGGCCGCAAGCTTTCCAAGCTGATGTGGGAAGGCCCGGCCGAAGATCTCAATCTCACCGCCAACACGCAGCCTGCGCTGATGGCGCATTCGATCGCGATGTTGCGCGTCCTTGAAAAAGAAACCGGGCTCGACATCGCCGACGCACGCTTCTTTGCCGGTCATTCGCTCGGCGAATATTCGGCGCTTTGCGCGGTCCGTGCGATCTCTCTTGCCGACACCGCGAGGCTGTTGCGCATTCGCGGCGAGGCGATGCAGGCGGCCGTTCCGCCGGGCGAGGGCGCGATGGCGGCGCTGATCGGCATCGACATCGACGGCGCTGAAAAGGCGATCGCCGAAACCGGCGCCAACCTCGGCGTTTGCGAGATCGCCAATGACAACGCGCCGGGGCAGGTTGTGGTTTCCGGTGCGAAGGCGCGCGTCGAAGCGGTGATCGAGGCCTCGAAAAAGCACGGCGCAAAAATCGCAAAGCTGCTCGCTGTTTCTGCGCCGTTTCACTGCTCGATGATGGCGCCAGCGGCCGCTGCGATGGCGGAGGCGCTCGACAAGACGGCGATACGCGCGCCGGCGGCGCCCCTTGTCGCCAATGTGACGGCGGCGGAAGCAAGCGGGCCGCAGGAAATCCGCGACCTTCTCGTCAGACAAGTGACGGGCCGCGTGCGCTGGACTGAGAGCGTTTCCTACATGGCCGCGAATGGCGGCGATAAATTCATCGAGATCGGCTCTGGCAAAGTTCTCGCCGGTCTTATTAAACGCATCGCCAAAGACTCCTCGCAAATCAGCGTCGGCGAGCCCGGTGATATTGATGCGTTCACGAAATTCTGAGCTGAGTTCTGGTTCGGAAGCTCTCCACGCTTGGCTTAAAGTGACAAGGCGATGAAAGTAGTTCTGATCTGATGAAACGGAACCAACCATCGCCGTCACTCCGGGGCGCCGCGTCAGCGGCGAACCCGGAGGCCATGTCGAAACGCCGCTTGCGCGTGGATTCCGGGTTCGATCCTTCGGATCGCCCCGGAATGACAGGAGAGTTAAGGCGGTTGTCGCGAAATTTGAGGGAAGAGGGTTATGTTCAATCTTGACGGCAAATGCGCGCTGGTGACGGGCGCGACGGGCGGCATCGGCGGCGCGGTCGCCCGCGCGCTGCATGCGCAAGGCGCGAGCGTGACCTTGTCCGGCACCAAGGCGGAAAAGCTTGAAGGGCTCGCCGCCGAGTTGAAAGAGCGCGTTCACGTCGCCCCGTGCAATCTCTCCGATCTTGAAGCGGTCGATGCGCTCGCGAAAACGGCGGCCGAAGCGATGGGCGGACTGCACATCGTGGTGTCCAACGCCGGCGTCACGCGCGACATGCTGATGATGATGATGAAGCCGGAGATGTGGGACGACGTCATCCGCGTCAATCTCACGGCCTATTTCCGCCTCGCCAAAGCCTCTCTCCGCTTCATGACCAAGCAGCGCTATGGCCGTATTATCGGCGTCACCTCGGTTGTCGGCGTCACCGGCAACGCCGGCCAGGCGAATTACGCGGCGTCCAAGGCGGGAATGATCGGCATGACCAAAAGCCTCGCGCAGGAAATCGCCTCCCGCAACGTCACCGTGAACTGCATCGCGCCCGGCTTTATTTCGACCGCCATGACCGACGCGCTCAATGACGCTCAAAAGGCCGCGATCCTGTCGAAAATTCCGGCTGGAGCGATGGGCAAGCCGGAGGACATCGCCGCCGCCGCCGTTTACCTCGCGAGCGAGGAAGCGGGCTACATGACCGGGCAAACCCTCCACGTGAATGGCGGGATGGCGATGATTTGACGCGTTTGGCCGGGCGCCTGCCGGGACCGATTGACTTTCCCGGTTCCGCGCGCTCCCCTTCGGTCGGCTTTGTTTGGCGTTGCAACATTTCGCAATTTGCCGTAATCGCCCCCGAATTCCGCAGCGGCGCTCGACTGGCGTTCGGGGCCCGGCACTGTCTAAACTACTAGCTCGCCCTGTCCCTTGCGGCTGGCGCAACTTCGAGAAGGAGCCTTTCGAATGTCTGATCTTGCTGAACGCGTGAAGAAAATCGTGGTCGAACATCTTGATGTCGATCCGGCCAAGGTTGAGCCGAAAGCGAGCTTCATCGACGATCTCGGCGCGGACAGCCTCGACATCGTCGAGCTGGTCATGGCGTTCGAAGAAGAGTTCGATGTCGAAATCCCGGACGACGCCGCCGAGACCATTCAATCGGTCGGCGACGCGATCAAGTTCATTTCTGAACAAAAGGGCTAAGCGCCTTTCCGTGCAGGGCGGGCCCTCGGGGCTCGCCCCAGCGCGCGGGCTGGGGGCGATTT
>JBBTJH010000239.1:18797-19979 GCA_038059555.1 Pseudomonadota bacterium
GCGATTTGGCGAAACCTGATAACACGGAAAGGTGTTCCGGCGGCATGAGGCGCGGCGTAGTCACCGGACTTGGTATGGTGTCGCCCCTCGCGTCGGGTGTCGAAGCGACATGGCGGCGCATGCTCGCCTGCGAGTCGGGCGCGGGCCGGATCGAGAAGTTCGATACGACCGACTATCCCTGCAAGATCGGCGCTGAAGTTCCGCGCACGAATGGGTATGCCGGCGGCGCCGCGATCGGCGCCGAAGCGTTCAACCCCGACGATTTCGTCTCTCCAAAAGAACAGCGCCGGATCGAGGATTTCATCGTCTTCGGCATCGCCGCTGCGCAGATGGCCGTTGACGATTGCGGGCTGAAATTTGAGACCGAAGAAGAACAAGAGCGCGCCGGCGTCTTGATCGGCGCCGGCATCGGCGGTCTTGACGGCATCGCGAAACAAACGCTCGTGCTGCATGAACAGGGCGTGAGGCGCGTCTCGCCGTTCTTCATCACGTCGAGCCTCATCAATCTCGTCTCGGGTCAGGTGTCGATCCGGTTCAATCTGAAGGGCCCCAATCATGCGGTCGTCACCGCCTGCGCGTCCGGCGCGCATGCGATCGGCGACGCAGCGCGCATGATCGCGCTTGGCGACGCCGACGTCATGGTCGCGGGCGGCGCCGAATCGGCGATCTGCCAGCTCGGCTATGCGGGGTTTAGCGCGACCAAGGCGCTGACCACGCATTTCAACGACAATCCCGCCGCCGCCTCGCGCCCCTATGACAAGGATCGCGACGGCTTCTTGATGGGCGAAGGCGCGGGCGTCGTCATTCTCGAAGAATACGAAAAGGCGAAAGCGCGCGGCGCTAAGATCTACGCCGAAATCATCGGCTATGGCCTTTCTGGCGACGCTTATCACATCACGGCGCCGGCCGAGGACGGATCCGGCGGATTTCGCGCGATGAAAATGGCGCTTGCGCGCGCCGGGTTGAAGCCGACCGACATCGATTACGTCACCGCCCACGGCACCTCGACGCCTCTCGGCGCCGAGATCGAGCTGCGCGCCGTTGAGCGCCTCTTCGGCGGCGAGGGCGCTGAAAAGCTCGTATGTCGTCGACGAAATCTTCGATCGGACACCTTCTTGGCGCGGCCGGCGCGGTCGAGGCGATTTTCTCGATCCTTGCGATCCGGGACGGGATCTGCCCGCC
>JBBTJH010000240.1:0-6933 GCA_038059555.1 Pseudomonadota bacterium
CGATGCTTGTGACGACGCCGGAGGGGTCGAACCCGATGACGCAGTACCGGCCGGGGTCTGTAACCTGATAGGCGAAAATCACCGCGCCTTCTTGAAGGCTCGCCGCCGCCTTCAATTCCTCGGTGAGGCCGTGCCCGTAAAAAATGTTATCGCCCAGCACGAGCGCGCATTTGTCGCCCGCGATAAATTCCTCGCCGATGATGAAAGCCTGAGCCAACCCGTCGGGGCTGGGCTGGATCGCATAGGTGAAATTGACGCCCCAATCGGCGCCGTCGCCCAGCAGCCTTTTGAAGGAGGACTGATCTTCCGGCGTCGTGATGATGAGGATGTCGCGTATCCCCGCCAGCATGAGAACGCTGATCGGATAATAGATCATCGGCTTGTCGAAGATCGGCATCAGCTGCTTGGAGACGCCGCGCGTAATCGGATAAAGCCGCGTGCCGGAGCCGCCTGCGAGCACAATGCCTTTCATAGCCGCCCCCTCAATTTCCTTGCGACGCGAGACTGTCCAGCCGCCTGACGGTCTCTAAAAGGTCCGTTCGCCAATCAGGCTGCTCCAATCCATAATCGCGGCGGATTTTTGAACAGTTAAGGACGGTGAATAATGGCCGTTTCGCGGGGGTCGGATACTCGCTTGTCGGAATTGCGTTAACTTTAGTGCCGCGTCCGCCTGCGGCGAAGATCGCTGTCGCGAAGTCGGACCAGCTGGCGGCGGGCGCTCCCTGAAAATGATAGAGGCCGGACGGGCCCTTCCTGTTGACGGCGAAGGTCAGGCACGCCGCTGCGATCGCGCTCGCCGGCGTCGGTCCCCCGATCTGATCGGCGACGACGTTTAGTTCAGGCTTTGTTTCAGAAAGGCGCAGCATCGTTTTCACGAAATTGGCGCCATGCGCCGAATAGACCCAGGACGTGCGCAAAATAACGGTCTCGGGATTGGCATCGCGGGCGAGCTCCTCGCCCTGCAGCTTCGTCGCGCCATAGGCGTTGATCGGACCGGTCGGCGCATTCTCATCAAGCGGCGCCGGCGCGAGGCCGCCGGAAAAAACATAGTCGGTTGAGATATGGACGAGCCGGGCGCCGATTTCCTTGCACGCGTTCGCGATTTCGCCGACGGCGAACGCGTTGATCCGGCGCGCGCCGCCGCTCTCGGTTTCGGCTTTATCGACGGCGGTCCATGCCGCAGCGTTGATGACGGCGTCCGGCTGCAATCGTTGAAGCATTGCTGCTGCAGCGCCGCTCGACGCGAGATCCGCATCGCGTCGATTGAGGGGGTAAATATCGACCGCCTCAAATTTCCTGGCGGCGCTGAGAGTTTCCCTGCCGACTTGTCCGTCAGCGCCGAAAAGCGCGATTTTCATGGGCGCTTCGGCTCCTGGCGGGCTTGCCGCGCTAACCGCTCTAACTCGTCAGGCGTCGGGTGGAAGATTGGTGGAGCTGAACGGAATCGAACCGTCGACCTCTTGAATGCCATTCAAGCGCTCTCCCAACTGAGCTACAGCCCCAATCGCCAAGGCGACATTAACACAGACACTGCGCGGTTTGGGAAACCGGCGCCCGCAGGCCTCTTTTTGAGCGCGCGGAACCTAGACCCCGAAGGGTGGTTCCGCAAGCCTCAATCAAAGGCATGCGGAAACTAGACTTCTTCGTCCTCGCCGCCGGAGACGATGCCGGCCACGTCCTCGTCTTCGTCCTCGTCTTCTTCAAGCAGCGTGTCGTCATCATCATCGTCGATGTCGATGTCGATATCTTCAATCTCGCCAAGTTCGTCTTCGGCCGCTTCGTCATCAAGGCCCGGCTTTTTCTTCGATTTAGGCGCTTTCTGTTCTTTTTCGGCCGCGTCAAGCGGCACTTCGGCGACCGGTTTGGGCGCGGCTTCCTGAACTTCCGGTTCGTCCTCGCGGCGCGGGCGGCGCGGCTTCAGCAACGCTTCCGGAACAAAACTATGATCGCATTTCGGGCAATGCGCCGGCTCTTTATTGAGATCGTAAAAGCGTGCGCCGCACTGCGGACAGTCTCGCTTCACGCCAAGCTCGGATTTGGTCACTAGATCTCTTTCCTGATTGAGGTGATCGACGGGCGGCGTCTGTTGCCACGCCCGGCGGGCGCTGTCAAAAGCCGCACAGAAACTGGCGTAAGCGGGGTCACCATGACGGTCTCGGTCAGCAGATTGCAGGCGGCGCGGCGCGGCTCATTGGCGGGCGAGGCGGCAGCGCCCGGCGACAAGTCGATTTCCCACAGGGCGCTGATTTTCGGGGCGCTCGCAGCGGGCGAAACCGTCGTTTCCGGCCTGCTTGAGGGTCATGACGTGCTGCGAACCGCAGCCGCCATGCGAGCGCTCGGGGCGGGCGTAGAGCGCGATTTGACCGACGAAGGCCCGATCTGGCGGATCGAGGGGGCCAAATGGCGGGATCCGGAGCGGCCGCTTTATTTCGGCAATTCAGGGACCGGGTGCCGTCTTGTCCTTGGGGCGGCGGCAGGTCAGGGCGTTGCAGCGCGGTTTGACGGGGATCAAAGTTTGAGGTCCCGGCCGATGCAGCGGATCAGCGAGCCGCTCGTCCTGATGGGGGCGAGGATCGTGACCGAGGCTGGACGGCTTCCCGTCGATTTGTCTCCGGCGGCGCTCCGCGGGATCCTCTATCGCTTGCCGGTCGCGTCCGCGCAGATCAAATCCGCCGTGTTGCTCGCCGGCCTCGGCGCCGGCGGCGAGACGGTCGTCGTCGAACCGGCCCTCTCCCGGGATCATACCGAGCGAATGCTGAAGGCCTTCGGCGCCGAGTTGAAGGTTGAACAGGACGGCGGCGGGCGGCGCATCCGCCTGCAGGGCGGCCAGCGGTTGAAAGCGGCGCGCGTTGAAGTTCCGGGCGATCCCTCGTCGGCCGCGTTTCTCGTCGCCGCCGCGACGATTGTTCCGGGATCGGACGTTCTCGTCCGCAATGTGCTGATCAACCCGCTGCGCGCCGGATTTTTCGAAACGCTTTCCGAGATGGGCGCGAATATTTCTTTCGAAAACCGGCGTGATCTATCGGGCGAGCCGGTCGCGGACATTCGTGCGAGGCATGCGGCGCTAAAAGGCGTCGCGGTTCCGGCGAGCAGAGCGGCCTCGATGATCGACGAATACCCGATCCTTTCCGTTGTCGCCGCGTTCGCCTCGGGCGAGACGCGCATGGATGGCATAGAAGAGCTTCGCGTCAAGGAAAGCGACCGTCTTGCCGCAATCGAGGTGGGTCTTAAAGCGAACGGCGTTGCGACGGCGAGCGGGCCGGACTGGCTGATCGTCTCGGGAGCGTCCGGCGCGGTGCGGGGCGGCGCAAACGTCGCAACCCATCTCGATCACCGCATCGCCATGAGTTTTCTGGTGATGGGACTTGCCTCGCAAAGGCCGGTATCGATCGACGACGCGTCGATGATTGCAACGAGCTTTCCCGAGTTTGCCCCCTTGATGCAGGGGCTTGGCGCGATGATCGCGCCTTAGCGGGGCTTCGCCGCCCCGCCGAATTCAATGCCGCTTTCAGTGATTTCAGCGCCTGACGCCGTCCAGACTTCCTTGCCCCCGCGCCAGATCATTTCTGCGGCGACGAAGAGAATGATCGCAAGACCGACATACGCGATCCAGCGATGGCGTTCGAGCAGGCGAGCGATGAATGTCGCGGCAAACCCCATCAGCGCGATAGAGAGCGCGAGGCCGAAAACCAGAACTGTCGGATGTTCGTGCGCCGCGCCCGCGACCGCGAGCACATTGTCGAGCGACATCGAAATGTCGGCGATGACAATCTGGATGATTGCCGCGCGCAGCGTTTTAGGCGCCGGCGCCGCGCCGGACGGCGGCTCGCCCTCAAGGACATCCGCGCCGCGATCCGTGTGCTGAGGACGCGCGAGTTCGCGCCACATCTTCCAGCACACCCAGAGCAGCAAGACGCCGCCCGCAAACAGCAACCCGACGATCGACAGCAAGGTCGTCGTCAACAGGGCGAAGACGATCCTCAGCACCGTCGCCGCGAGGATGCCGACGGCGATCGCTTTGGCGCGCTGCTCGCGCGGGACGCCGGCGGCGGCAAGACCGATAACGACGGCGTTGTCGCCGGCGAGCGTCAGATCGATGAGCACGACCTGGATGAAGGCGGCGGCGAATTCAGGGGAGACGCCGAAGGCGGTAAGATCCATTCAATTCACCAATCGCCGAACCGCCGGCGCGCAACGCTCCCCCGAGACGGCGGATATGGCGCCTGTCGCCCTGATTTTCAAACGGGCGCCCTTGTCTCGCAATCCGTCCTGACGCTATTGCGAGGCGCCATGCCGAAAACTCCAGTCATCGCGCTCGATGGGCCAGCCGCCTCCGGCAAGGGGACGCTCGCCCAAAAGCTCGCGGCCCATTACGGCTTTGCCTATCTCGATACGGGGTCGCTCTATCGGGGGGTTGCGTACCTCCTGTTGCGCGAGGGCGAGGACCCGCGCGATGAAGCGGCCGCCGAGGCGGCCGCGCGGCGGTTCAGCCTCGCGGCGGGCGAGGGCGCGGGCATCCGGACGCGCGAGATCGGCGCGGCCGCGAGCGTCGTCGCCGCCCAGCCGGGGGTCAGAAAGGCGCTTCTCGATTTCCAGCGCGAGTTCGCCCGCCATCCGCCGGGTGACGCCAAGGGCGCCGTCCTCGACGGGCGGGACACCGGCACGGTCGTCTGCCCGGACGCGACGGTTAAATTCTTCGTCATCGCGAGCCCCAAAATCCGGGCGGAGCGCCGCTTTCTGGAGCTTAAAGCCGCCAAACCCGGCCTCACCGAGGCGGAGGTCCTCGCCGACCTTGAAGAGCGCGACGCGAGGGACGCGGCGCGCGCCGACGCCCCGATGGTCAAGGCCGACGACGCGGAGTTGCTAGACACCACCCATTTGACTATAGAAGCCGCCTTCGCGGCGGCGCGCCGCGTGATCGACGGCGTTTTCCGGCGCTGCGAGGACTGATCGGGGCTTTCGCAAAAAGCCTCAATCCAGGATCGGTTCTCCCGGGCGATAAACGGGAAGCGGGATTTTGTGTCCGTCCGACGCGAAGCGCCGCTCATCATAACCTCAACCAGGCATTCATCGCCGGAGGTCTGCGGGAAAAGCTCCCGCACGGCCGAAGGAAGACCGCCGGACGAACCGGTCGGCATTGAACGCTTTTTCAGACAAGGACCAAACTGCACGTGGCACAAACCCAGTCTTTCAATCCGACCCGCAACGACTTTGCGGAAATGCTCGAAGCCTCCCTCCTCGATCGCCGCTCGTTCGAGGACAATGTCGTCACCGGCATCGTCACCGCCATTGAAAAGGACGTCGCCGTCATCGACGTCGGCCTTAAAACCGAAGGCCGCGTGCCGCTGAAGGAATTCGGCCAGGCGGGCCTCCCCGGCATGCTCAAAGTTGGCGACAAGGTCGAAGTTTTCGTCGAGCGCATCGAGAACGCCAATGGCGAGGCTGTAATCAGCAGAGACAAGGCGCGCCGCGAAGAAGCCTGGGACAGGCTCGAAGAACAGTTCAAGGAAGAATCGCGCGTCGAAGGCGTCATCTTCAACCGCGTCAAGGGCGGCTTCACCGTCGATCTCGGCGGCGCGGTCGCGTTCCTCCCCGGAAGCCAGGTCGATATCCGCCCCGTGCGCGACGCCGGCCCGTTGATGAACATGACGCAGCCTTTCCGCATTTTGAAAATGGACAAGCGCCGCGGCAACATCGTCGTCTCGCGCCGCTCCATTCTTGAAGAAGATCGCGCCGAGCACCGTCAGGAAGTCGTTCGTGAGCTGAACGAAGGCGACACCAGAGACGGCATCGTCAAAAACATCACCGATTACGGCGCATTCGTCGAGCTCGCGCCCGGCGTCGACGGCCTTCTCCACGTCACCGACATGTCGTGGAGCCGCGTCAATCACCCGTCGGAAGTCCTCGGCGTCAACGACACCGTCAAGGTCAAGATCATCAAGATCAATCCGGAAACGCACCGCATTTCGCTCGGCATCAAACAGCTCCAGCCCGATCCGTGGCAGGGCGTCGCCGCGAAATACCCGGTCAGCGCCAAGTTCTCGGGCCGCGTCACCAACATCACCGACTACGGCGCTTTCGTCGAGCTTGAGCAAGGCATCGAAGGCCTCGTCCACGTTTCGGAAATGAGCTGGGTGAAGAAGAACGTTCATCCGGGCAAGGTCGTCTCGACCAGCCAGGAAGTCGAAGTGATGGTGCTCGAAGTTGACGAGAGCAAGCGCCGCATTTCGCTTGGCCTCAAACAGTGCGCCGACAATCCGTGGGAGCGCTTCGCCGAAGAGCACCCGATCGGCGCCGTCATCGAGGGCGAGGTGAAAAACATCACCGAGTTCGGTCTTTTCGTCGGCATCACCGACGACATGGACGGCATGGTCCACCTCTCCGATCTCGACTGGAACAAAGCGGGCGAAGAGGCGATCAAGGAGTACAAGAAAGGCGACGTCGTGAAGGCGAAAGTCCTCGACGTCGACAGCGAGAAAGAGCGCATTTCGCTCGGCATCAAGCAAGTCGGCTCCGATCCGATGGATCAGGTCGGCTCGATCAACCGCGGCGACGACGTCACCTGCACGGTGACGGCGGTCGAACAGGGCGGCGTCGAAGTGCAAGTCGGCGGCGAAGGCGGACCCAAAGCCTTCATCCGCAAGTCGGACCTCTCGAAGGATCGCGGCGAACAGCGCCCCGAGCGTTTCGCGGTCGGCGACAAGGTCGACGCGCGCGTCACCGGTTTCGACAAGGTGTCGCGCCGGATTTCGCTGTCGATCAAGGCGCGCGAAGTCGCCGAAGAGAAAGAAGCCGTCGAGCAGTACGGCTCGGCCGATTCCGGCGCCTCGCTCGGCGACATTCTCGGCGCGGCGCTCAAAGGCCGCGACAAGCACTGACGCGCCGTCGTCGATCCCGATAATGACGAGCCCCGGCGGGAAACCGCCGGGGCTT
>JBBTJH010000241.1:0-9839 GCA_038059555.1 Pseudomonadota bacterium
TGTGGAACAGGTCGGCGACGTCGTCGAGGCTCTTGTGCACCGCCGGCGCGATGATGTGGCTGGGCGGCTCGTTGTTGTCGACCTGCAGGATGTATTCGCCGAGATCGGTCTCCACCGGCTGGATGCCGGCCGCTTCGAGCGCCTGGTTGAGCCCGGCCTCTTCCGAAAGCATCGACTTCGACTTGGTGACCTTGGTCACGCCGTGCTTGCGGGCGATTTCCGTCACCAGGCGGCAGACCTCGGCGCCGTCCTTGGCCCACATGACCGTGGCCCCGGTGTCCAGCGCCTTCTGCTCGAAGCGCTCAAGCCACAGGTCGAGATTGTCGATCACCTTGTTGCGGATCGCCGCTTATGGCGGCGTCACCGTGTTCTGGCCGGGCGACGCGCGTGCGCATGCGGCGTCGAAATCGTTCGGCGAGGATCCCCCTCTCACTCTTGATTTTGCAACGCTGGAAACCGCCCGCAATCGGGCCCAAACGGCGACCGCCCTCATCAGCGCTAAAGTCGGCGCGCCCATCGTCTTCGAGATCGGCGATCCGGGCGAAGACGCCGCCGGCGGCTCCTCGGTGCTGGCGGATGCGGTGGTGCGGGCGGCCGACGGTCTTGCCCGCGTCGCCGAAGATCCGACCGGCGCCCGGGTCATTGCGGCCCGGATCAGGCATATCAGGTTCCGGCCGATGACCGGCCCATCCCTCGGCATGGAAAAGGATGCGCTAACCATCGGCTACAACCCCTCGGGCGATATCGCCGGCCGGCCGTCCTCGGCGCGGGTAGAACAGTTCCTGGAAGAATCGCTTTGATCGCCCGGTGTGATGACTAAAACACGCCTTTTGCTCGGGTTTTCCTTTTTTTAGGGTGTTCAGCGTCTAAAATGCGCCGCATTGAGCTTGGACTTTAGGGGTTATGGTCTCCGCCCGGACTATCTCGATTGCCGCTGTCGCGCTCGCCGCCGCTCTCGCGCCGGCGTCCGGCGTCGCCGGATCGCAGTCGCTGCGCGATCTGCGCGCGCAGGACGCGGACGATCGCGCGCTCGCCCGTGAAGCCGCTTACACGAGCGAGGTCTGCGGACGGCCGATCGCTGCGAGCATCGACTGGGCGAGCGCCAAGACCTGGCCTGCCGATCAAAGCCTTGTCGATGCGTGCGACGGCGCCCTCGCGGCGGTTGAAACGATCTGCCGCGCGGGACGGAAAAATGTCGTTCATCAGTTCGTCTGCGCCGGCGACGGGTCGGGCTCATCCCTCGCGGGCAAGACCTTGCGCTACGGCGCCTCGCCCGGCGGCAACGGCTACGCCGCGACGCTCGCAACGATTGGCGCTGCGGAATAAGCCGGATACGGATTGAAATCCGCTAGAGCCGGGGCCATGTGTTCGCGATGCGAAACTTCTCCCTCCTGATCCCGTTCCTTTTTCTCGCCGCCTGCGGCTCCGGCCAGCATGAGGAGGTCGGCGAGTTCAAGAACGATCTCATCGGCAACGAGATCAAGCTCGAAGCCTTAAAAGACCCCAAGGTCGAAGGCGTCACCTGTCATCTCAGTTATTTCGACCGCGCGGTCTGGGACCGGATCGCCAAGGGGAACTGGTTTGAAAACCCGTCGAATTCGTCGATCGCCTGCCGCCAGACCGGCAAGATCGTCATCGGCGATATCGATCTCGACAAAAGCGGCGAGGAAGTTTTCTCGCAGCAGCAAAGCCTGATCTTCAAACAGCTCGCGGTCCGGCGCATTTATGACGCGCAGAACAATACGCTCATCTATGTCGCGTTCTCGCGCAAGCCGATCGAAGGATCGGCGAAAATGTCTATCTCGTCGATTTCGCTCTTCGGGCAGGATGTCGCCGTCCCCGCGCCTTGATGCGAGAAAAAAACTTTATGGTTAATGAAAATTCGCCGCAGAGGCGAATCAAGCGCTGGCGCGAAAATAAAAAATAATTTGAAGCTTGATCCGAAGATGCGTTTGGCCTGACGCTTTTTCATGTCGCAAGGAGGACCGGGACACCCGGACCTGCGGCGCTTGAAAAGTCTGGCGAGGGTCATCGCGTCGATCGAGAGATTGTCCGGTGATGCATAAAGAAAAACGCGCGGCCCCATGGCTTGACGCGATATCCAAAAATGCGCCCTTCGTCCTTCCCTTTTCACGGGAGGGTTAGAGCGCTGACAAAAAGAAGAAACCCTCCCGTCGCTTCGCTCCGACCTCCCTTTTCAAGGGAGGTGGAAGAAAGAAGCGCCCTTCCTCCCTCCCTTGAAAAGGGAGGGCTTTCGCGCACGTCTTTGCGAAGCGAAGACGTCCTTGCGAGAAAGGGAGGGTTCATCTCTCCGCATTATGCGGACTTCTCACCCCGAGCTTATCGGAAATTATCCTTGCGGCGGCGGATTTCCGCGAAGACGGCCACTAAATCTCGGCCCGAAAGGCCGACGGCTTGTTGAACGCCGGAATTCCCCGCGCGCAGGAACGGGTTTGTCTCAAGCTCATCGCTGAGCGTTGAAGGCACTGTCGGCTTGTTCCCCGCGCGCAGGGCATCGATCTCCTCAACGCGGCGTTTCAGTTTTTCGTTCGCGGGATCGACTGTGACGGCAAAGCGGGCATTCGCCTGCGTATATTCATGCGCGCAATAAAGCCGCGTCGCCGGCGGCAGGGCGGCGATCTTTGAAAGGGACGCCCACATCATTTCAGGCGTTCCCTCAAAAAGCCGCCCGCAGCCGAGCGCGAAAATAGTGTCGCCGACAAAAGCCGCGCCATCGTCCCCGAAATAATAGATGACATGGCCGAGCGTGTGGCCCGGAGTGTCGCGCACCATTGCGGTCGAGGCGCCGAGCCTTACCTCATCGCCGTCGCCGACAGCCTCGTCGATGCCGGGAATTTTCGCCGCCTCGCCCTTGGGGCCGATGATGCGGCAACCCCATTGCTCTTTCAGGGCGAGATTTCCGCCGGCGTGATCTGGATGCCAGTGGGTGTTGAGAATATGCGTGAGCCGCCAGCCCTCGCGCGCGAGCGCTGCGTTAATCGCCCCCGCGTCCGGCGTGTCGATCGTTGCAACAGCGCCGGTTTCAAGATCGCGGACGAGATATCCGTAATTGTCGGAAAGGCAGGGAAACTGCCGGATTTCAAGAGCCATGGCGTGACGATAGCCGCAGCGCCCGGCGCGGTCCAATCGGCGACTTTGCAGGCGCGAGGCGGGCCGTTTTGTGGTATCGACGCCAAGCGCCGGGGCATTGCTCGCGGCGATCATGAAAGGCGGAACAAATGGCGGTGCTAGGTTTTGGCGGCTTGTTCTTCCGGTCGGCGAACCCCGACGCGCTGGCGGCATGGTATAAAGACCACCTCGGCGTCGGCGCCGGCTGCGTTGCGGAAGGGGCGGGCGAGGCGAACGAGTGGATGTGGCAAACCCTCGGCGGCCCGGTCGTCTTCGCGCCGTTCAAAAAAGACAGCGACTATTTTGCCGCCGACAAAGCCTTCATGATCAACTTCCGAGTGACGGACCTCGACGGCATGCTGGAAAGCCTCAGAGCCGCCGGCGTCAAGATCATTACAAACCCTGACTGGAACCAGCCCGGCGTCGGACGATTTGCGCGCATCCACGACCCGGAAGGCAACGCCGTCGAATTATGGGAGCCGTGGGAGTCCTGATAAGCCGGAGAGTGCGGCATCGGCGCGAGCAGGCGGGGCGCGGATCAAGACAGGCTGTTGTCGCCGGCGCCGGAACAGGCGACAATTTTAGAAGATGCGCACCGATATCCTCGATCTCCATGATTTTTACCAAAGCCCTCTCGGCGTCGCCGCCAAGGGCTTCGTGTCGGCCCGCATCGAGGAAGCGTGGAGCGATCACGCGCGGCTGCGGATTGCAGGGTTCGGACACGCCGAGCCTTATCTCTCGCTGTTTCCAAACGCCGAAAGAACGCTCGCGATTGCGCCGGGCGCTCAAGGCGTCATTCACTGGCCGGCCGAGGGAAAGAACGCCGCGACGCTTGCCGGCGAATATCAATGGCCGTTTCCGGACGCCTCGATCGATCGCATGGTGATCGCGCACGGGCTTGAGGAATCTGAAGATCCCGCCCGGCTGATGCGCGAGATCTGGCGCGTTCTCACGAGCGACGGGCGGGTCATTCTGGTCGTCGCGCACCGGCGCGGGCTGTGGTCGATGATCGACACGACGCCGTTCGCGCATGGGCGGCCTTATCTGAAACGCCAGCTCGAAAAATTGCTGCAAGACGCGATGTTTCGCCCGCTCGCGTGGTCCGGGGCTCTTTACTTCCCCCCGCTTGGCGCGCGATTTCTTCTGCGCGCCGCGAAAGCGTGGGAGAGAGCGGGCGCGCAGATGTGGTCGGGGCTCTCGGGCGTTTTGATGGTTGAGGCGGCAAAAGACATGATGCAGCCGGTCGCGCGCGCCGCGCCCGCAAAGGCGCGCGTCGCCGCGCCCGCCGTCGCCCGCCCTGTCATGCCAAGAAGCGGCGGACTGCGTCGGGCCGAAGTAAAAAGTGAGATCGATGACTAATCTCAGTAAAAAAACCGCGATTATCGGCATCGGCCTCATCGGCGCCTCGTTTGCGCGCGCCTTGCGCGAGGAGGGCGCTGCGTCATCGATCGTCGGCTATGATCGGTCGGCGGACGTTATGGCGCGCGCGGTCGCCTGCGGCGCGGTCGATAGCGCTGCGGCTTCGCTCGAAGCGGCGATCAAGGGCGCCGATCTTGTCGTCATTTCAACGCCGGTCGGCGCGATGGCGGGGGTGCTGGCCGAGATCGCAGAAAAAGGCGATGACGGCGCGCTTGTGATCGATGTCGGCTCGGTCAAGGGCGCGGTCGTTGAGGCGGCGTCGAAACTGAACCCGCGCGTTCACATCGTTCCGTGTCACCCGGTCGCGGGCACCGAGCAATCGGGACCGGAAGCCGGCTTTGCCGCGCTCTTCCGGCATCGCTGGTCGATCCTGACGCCGCTCGCGCGAGATGACGCCGACTATCTTGCAGCAGTGAAGCGCGCGGCAGATATCTGGCGCGCCGTCGGCGCCGAAGTTGAGATCATGGATCACCACCACCATGACCTCGCGCTCGCGATCACCTCGCATCTGCCGCATCTGATCGCGTTCACGCTGGTCGGCGCGGCAGATGATCTTGAAAGCGTCGCCGAGGCCGAGATCGTCAAATATTCAGCCGGCGGCTTTCGCGACTTCACCCGCATCGCCGCCTCCGACCCGATCATGTGGCGCGACGTCTTCCTCAACAACAGACAAGCGATGCTGGAAGTTCTCGGCCGCTTCACCGAGGAGCTTGCGCTGTTGCAGCGGGCGATCCGCTGGGGCGACGCAGAAACGCTGGAGCGCATTTTCGCGCGCGGCCGCACGCTTCGGCGAGCGATTGTCGCTGCAGGACAGGAAAAAGACGTGCCGAATTTCGGGCGCGACGAAAAGGCTTAAGCGGCTTCCTCGTCCATCTTCACTTTGTGACCCCAAAGGTGATGGACGTGCCAGAGCACGTCTTCCTTGGTTTTCGGGTCGAGCATGCGGCCGGCATGCGCCTCATGGCGAAGAGAGATCATGCGGTCGCCCTCAAGATCGGCAGAGACGACTTGAATATTGGGCTCGTGCATGCCGAGATCGTATTGGCGCGCCAAGGTTTCGCGAACGCGGCGATAGCCGGCGCCGTCATGGATCGCTTCAATTTCGTAATGCCCTTCGCTCGCATCGTCATGCAGCGCGAAGAGGCGAAAATCGCGGATCACTTTGGGCGAGAGATATTGCAAGATGAAGCTCTCGTCGCGGTAATTCATCCACGCGTCTTTTAAAACGTCGCGCCAGTCGCCGCGCCCGGCAAAATCCGGAAACCATTCGCGGTCTTCCGCTGTCGGCTCGGTCGAGATGCGCTTGATGTCCGCCATCATCGCAAAGCCGAGCGCGTAAGGATTGATCCCCGAATAGCGCTGATCGTCAAACTCCGGCTGGAAGACGACCGACGAATGCGAATGCAAAAACTCCATGATCGCGCCCTCGGAGATGAGGCCTTTGTCATAGAGCGCGTGCATGATGTAATGATGGACAAAGGTCGCGCAGCCCTCGTTCATCACCTTCGTCTGTTTTTGCGGATAGAAATATTGCGAGACGTTGCGCGCGATGCGGACAAGCTCGCGCTGCCACGGCTTCAAAATGGGCGAGGCTTTCTCGATGAAATAGAGAAGGTTTTCTTCCGGAAGCTTGATGTCCTTGACCTCAAGCTGGCGCACTTCGGCGTCTTCATCGGGCTCGTCGACCGTCGGCAGAGTGCGCCAGATGTCGTTGAAGGTCTTTTGTTCATGCTCGGCGCGCGCAACCGCTTTGGCGAGCTGATCGGCCTCGGAAAGTCGCGGCGGGCGGTTATAGCGAAAGACGCCCTGATCCATCAGCGCGTGCGCGCTGTCGAGAATTTTCTCGACTTCCTCAAGCCCGTATTCGTCCTCGCATTTCGCGATATATTTCTTGGCGAAGTCGAGATAGGGAAGAATTCCTTCAGCGTCCGTCCACTGACGAAAGAGATAATTGTTCTTGAAAAAATGATTATGCCCGAAGGAAGCGTGCGCCATCACCAGCGCCTGCATCGTCATGGTGTTTTCTTCCATCAGATAGGCGATGCAGGGGTCTGAATTGATGACGATCTCATAGGCCAGGCCCTGATAGCCTTTCTGATACATCATCTGGTCGCGCGCGAAGTGCTTGCCGAACGACCAGTGACGATACATCAGCGGCATGCCGTGCGAAGAATAGGCGTCGAGCATCTGCTCGGACGAAATGATCTCGATCTGGTTCGGATAGACGTCGAGCTTCAGATCATGAAGCGCGATTTCCTCAATCGCGTCATAGGTCGCTTTCAGGCGATCGAACGACCACTCCGAGTCGGTGAAGAGGAGGCTCGATGAGCTGGTCGCAGCAAGAGTCATGAAACCCTCCCGCTGTCATTCCGGGGCGCGCGAAGCGCGAACCCGGAATCCATTTTCAATCTTTCGACATGGATTCCGGATCGGCCTTCGGCCGTCCGGAATGACGAGGTCAGGGGCGGTAACGCCATCACGCCGCCTCCCGCGAGTTCTTCGCGAACAATTCGCGGAACACCGGAAAAATATCCGACGGTTTCGCGATACGCGTCTGCGCGAAATTCTTCCATCTTGGCGCGAAAGTGCGATAGGCGCGCCAGAGCTCCGCGCCCGAATCCTTGTCCGAGAAAACCTCAAGCTCGCGCTCGTCGAGAATTTCGATATAGGCGTAATACTGGCTGATCGGCATCACGTCTTCGTCGAGCATTTCAACGCAGCGCTTCGCGTCGCCCGATTGCGTATAGCCGTCGGAGGCCTGCGCGACATAGATGTTCCACTCGGCCGCCGCATAGCGCTCGCGCTGGATTTCGAGCATTTTTTCAAGCGCCGTTGAAACGACCGTGCCGCCCGACTGGCGCGAATAGAAAAAGGTTTCTTCATCGACCTCTTCGGCGTGATGGGTGTGGCGGATGAAGACGACATCGACGCGTTCATACCGCCGCTTCAAGAAGAGATAGAGCAGCATGTAAAACCGCTTGGCGAGGTCTTTTTCGCGCTCCCCCATCGAGCCGGAGACGTCCATCAGGCAGAACATGACGGCTGCGGTCGTCGGCACCGGCGTCGGCGCGAAGGCGTTGTAGCGAACATCAAGCGGGTCGATGAACGGCGCCCAGCGGCGGCGCGCTTCCATCTCCTGCAATTTTTCGAGAAGCGCTTTTTTCTCGGCGATCTCCGCCTCGCCCGGCGCCGAAATGCGCTCCAGCTCGAAGAGGCGCTCTTTAAGCTCGTTCACTTCGCGGTTCGACGGGCGCTTCAGCGCCAGCCGGCGCCCGTGCGCGTTGCGCATCGTGCGCACGATATTCAAATTTGTCGGCGACCCGGCGACCGTAATTCCGGCGCGCCGCCAGGCGACCGACTTCATATCCTTCAGCGAGCGCTTGACGAGGTTCGGCAGCTCAAGGTCTTCAAAAAATATGTCGAGGAATTCGTCCTGCGTGAGCGTAAATTGAAATTGGTCTTCGCTCTCGCCTGAATCGGAAGCGTCCTTGCCGCCGCCTTTGCCGCCTTGCTTTGGCGGCTTCTTGATGCGGTCGCCGACGCCGTATTCCTTGTTGCCGGGCGCGACATAATCGCGCTCGCCGCTTTCGGGGTTCAGGCGAAAGCGCGGCTCGGCCGTCGATTTAGACGGGATCGTAATTTTCTCGCCGCTGTCGAGATCCTTCACCGACCGGTCGCGGATCGATTTGTTCACCGCTTCCTTGATCTGCACCTTCGCGCGCCGAAGGAAACGCTGGCGATTGCCGAGCGACTTGCCCTTCGGGTTCTTGCGGCGATCGATGAAGTTGAAGTGGTTCATAGCAAGTAGTTCGTAGTGCGTCGTGCGTAGGCGTAGAAAAACTCTACGGGCTACGCACTAAGCACAACGCACTTTCCTATCCAGCCTTATTGACGCGCATATACCACTCGACCAAGCGCCGCACCTGCCTCGGCGTGTAGCCGCGCTCGGTCATGCGATCGACGAAGTTTTCGTGCTTCTTCTCGGTGTCGCTGTCCTTCTTCGAATCAAAGGAGATGACCGGGAGAAGGTCTTCAACTTGAGAGAACATCCGCTTTTCGATGACGTTGCGGAGCTTTTCGTAGGAGGTCCATGCCGGGTTCTTGCCGGCGTTCGCCGCGCGCGCGCGCAGCGTGAATTTCACCACCTCGTTGCGGAAGTCTTTGGGGTTCGCGATGCCGGCGGGCTTTTCGATTTTTGAAAGCTCCGCGTCGAGCGTTTGGCGATCGAGCAATTGGCCTGTGTCGGGGTCCTTGAAATCCTGATCCTCGATCCAGGCGTCGGCGTAGGAAATATAGCGGTCAAAGAGGTTCTGGCCGTATTCCGAATAGCTTTCGAGATAGGCTTTCTGGATCTCCTTGCCGATGAAATCGGCATAGCGCTTGGAGAGATCCTCCTTGATGAATTCAAGATATTTCTTCTCGACTTCGTCGGGGTGCTGTTCGCGCTTGATGGCGTTTTCAAGGACATACATCAAATGCACAGGGTCGGCGGCGACCTCGTCGGTGTCGAAGTTGAAGGTTTCGGAGAGCACTTTGTAGGCAAATCGCGTCGATACGCCGTCCATCCCTTCGTCAATGCCGCCGGCGTCGCGATATTCCTGCAAGGTCTTTGCTTTCGGATCGCTGTCTTTCAGCTTCTCGCCGTCATAAACGCGCAGCTTTGAATAGAGATTTGAATTTTCGTGTTCCTTGAGGCGGGTCAACACCGAAAAGCGCGCGAGAAGATCGAGCGTTTCCGGCGCGCAAGCCGCAGTTGCAAGCTCCGAGCTCGTCAGGAGCTTCTGGTAGATGTGCCGCTCCTCGGTGACGCGCAGGCAATAGGGAACCTTGATGACGCTGATACGGTCAAGGAACGCTTCGTTGTTCTTGTTGTTGCGGAACTGGATCCACTCGCTTTCGTTCGAGTGGGCGAGGATGACGCCGTTGAACGGGATCGGCCCCAGCGATTCAGTGCCGATGTAATTGCCTTCCTGCGTTGCGGTGAGGAGGGGGTGCAAAACCTTGATCGGCGCCTTGAACATCTCGACGAATTCAAGAAGCCCCTGATTGGCGCGGCAAAGACCGCCCGAATAGGAGTACGCGTCGGTGTCCGACTGGCTGAAATGCTCAAGCTTCCTGATGTCGACCTTGCCGGTCAGCGCGGAGATGTCCTGATTGTTCTCGTCGCCCGGTTCCGTCTTGGCGATGGCGATCTGGCGGAGCTTCGACGGGAAGAGGCGCACGACCTCGAACTTCGAAATGTCGCCGCCGAATTCGTCGAGGCGTTTCATCGCCCACGGGCTCATGACGCT
>JBBTJH010000242.1:0-5596 GCA_038059555.1 Pseudomonadota bacterium
CGCCGATCAAGTCGCCGAGTTCCGACTCCGCAGGTAATGTGCCCACCATCAAACGCTCCAGCCCGATTTGGCGCTCACCTTGTTGTTAATCGGGGTAAACTATACAGTTTACCCCGATTAGTCTAATATGATCGCCGGGAACCAGCGGAGCCTTTCTCATGGACCATTTCGACGTTCTTATCGTCGGGGCCGGGATTTCCGGCGTCGGGGCGGCGCATCATCTGCAAAAGCACTGTCCGGGGAAGACCTACGCGATCCTTGAGGCGCGCGCCGAAATGGGCGGGACGTGGGATCTTTTCCGCTATCCCGGCATCCGCTCCGACAGCGATATGTTCACGCTCGGCTACGGCTTTCACCCGTGGCGCAACGACAAGGTGATCGCCGACGGGCCGTCGATCAAATCCTATGTGAAAGCGACGGCGCGCGAATACGGGATCGAGAAGCATATCAGGTTCGAAACGCGCGTCCTGAAGATGGACTTTGACACCGCGAGCGCGCGCTGGACGGTGACGACGATGACGCCGCAGGGCGAGACGCGGCTGACCGCTGGGTTCCTCTGGATGTGCTCCGGTTATTACCGCTATTCGGCCGGCTATACGCCGGACTTTCCGGGTGCGGATCAATTCAAGGGCGAAGTCATCCACCCGCAGCTATGGCCGGAGAATTACGACTATTCCGGCAAGGAAATCGTCGTCATCGGCTCCGGCGCGACGGCCGTCACCTTGATCCCCTCGATGACCGGCAAAGCCAGACACGTCACCATGCTGCAGCGCTCGCCCTCATGGTTCTACAATCTGCCGCAGACGAGCAATCTCGCCGGCGCGATGTCGAAAGCCGTCGGCAAGCCGCTCGCCTTCCGCCTGTTGCGCTGGTGGCGGATCGTCTTTCAACAGATCATGTACGCTGTCATTCGCGCGCGCCCTGAAAAAACCGGCGACAATCTGTTGAACCTTGTGCGCGAGCAATTGCCCGAAGGCTATGACGTCGAAACGCATTTCCATCCTCGCTACAATCCGTGGGACCAGCGGCTCTGCGTCGTGCCGGACGGCGATCTTTTCGCCGCGATCAGGGAAGGAAAAGCCTCGGTCGAGACCGGCGAGATCGACCGCTGGGTCGAAGAGGGCGTCCTCCTCAAATCCGGCAAGCTGTTGAAAGCCGACCTCATCGTCACCGCGACCGGCCTGCACCTTGAGGCGCTGGGCGGCGCGAAGGCGAGCGTTGACGGGCGGCAAGTCGATCTCGGCAAGACCTTCGCCTATCGCGGCTTTGCCTGTTCGGACTTGCCAAACCTCGCCTTCGTCTTCGGCTATACCAATTCATCGTGGACGCTGCGCGCCGATCTTATTTCGCATTATGTCTGCCGACTGATCAATTTCATGGACAAGTACGGCTATCAGATCGCGGCGGCGGTGAACGAAGACCCTTCCTTGAAAGAAGAGCCGTTCCTCAATTTGAACTCGGGCTATATCCTGCGCGCAGCCGAGCGGCTCCCCAAACAGGGCGACAAGGCGCCCTGGCGCAACCCGCAGAGCTATTTCCGCGACGTTCTCACATTGCGATTGGGGAAGATCGACGACGGCGTCATGAAGTTTTCGAAAGTTTCGGCTGCGAAAGCCGCCCGCAATGGCGCTGAACCCGTCGCTGTCGCCGCCGAATAGCAAAGGGTCGCGGGATTTTCCTTAGCGAACATTTCGCCGATAGGTTGTTTCTATGCGGAGCAAGATCGCCGCCTTGACTTGACGCGCCAGATTTTCGGCCCCTATTAGCGCCTGTCCCGGCGGGGAGTAATTGTTCAGGCGCTCGTTGCGTGAAGGCGATTGGGAACATCGCGTGGATTCAAAGCAAGATCTGACTGAAAAGGGCGCTTCTTCGTTCGATCAGCGCCTTGAAAAACTGCTTATGCGCAAGCGGATGGTCAGGTTCGAGTTCTGGCAGGCTCTGCTTTTGATTGTCATTTGCATTCCCTTGATCAATCTCTACGCGTTGCTTGCAATCAAGGGCGCCGAAAAAAACGCAACGCCCATCGAGCGCCTCAGTTACAACGCCGCGCATGCGCTCGAAACCGCCAAGGACATGGCGGCTGACGCGATCAATCGTTACAATCCGCGGCTCGCCCGCGGACAGCGTTTCAAGGGCGAGGCCGGCTGGACATTGCCGCCAGGCTCCGCGCCCGCCGGCATGGCGGTCGTCCTCTCACGTTATGACGGCGATGAAAAACGCGGCGTCGTCGAATTCGTCGATCTCGACAGCGGAAAAACCATCCATTCTTGGCGCCCCAATGTCGAGGCGATCAACGCGCTCTCGAAAGCGCCCGAAGAAGTTTTGCACCTGAAGCGCGATTACGGGCTGCGGCGCTATATCGAAACTCATCCTTATGCGCTGGAAGACGGCTCGCTCGTCTATCACGGCATGGGCTCGCCGCTGGTGAAGATCGACGCCTGTTCGCGCGTCATCTGGACGCTCGACGGCGATTTCCACCACAGCATCGAGCGCGACGCGAGCGGCGACTTCTGGACGGTCGAGACATTGCATCCGCCGAGCATTCCCCTTGTGGATGAGGATTTCGACGATGACGCTGTCGCCGAAATATCGCCCGATGGACGCCTCTTGTTCCGAAAGTCTGCCGCGCAGATGCTGATCGACGCCGGGCTTCAACACGTCATCTACTCGCATGATACATACGACCCCGATCCGATCCATTTGAACGATGTGCAGCCGGTCCTTTCCGATAGTCCGTACTGGAAAAAGGACGATCTGCTTTTAAGCTTCCGCAACGCGTCGATGATCGCGCTTTATCGCCCCTCTACGGATAAAATTATATGGAGCCGGCAGGGGCCGTGGCTCATGCAACACGACGTCGATATCGTCAGCGACCATGAAATCGCGGTTTACAACAACAACGCCGCAGCAACGCCCAAAGGCGGCAAGATCATCGGCTCGAACAATATCGTCATCTATGATTTCGAGACGGACAAGACGCGCGAGCCGTTTGCTGAAGGGTTTGAAAAGCTGCAGATCAGGACCGAAACCAACGGCCTCTTTCGCTTTCTCCCCGACGGCTCGGTCATGGTCGAAGAACACGACTACGGACGCCTTCTCGCGATGACGCCCGAAGGCGACGTCCGCTGGAGCTTCATTAACAGGGCCCCGAAAGACGGCCGCGTTTATCATCTTGGATGGTCAAGCGTGATCTTTGCGGATGAGGCGAGCGCGATGAAAGCCGCGCTTGCGGCGGCGAAATGCGGCGGCTGACCACCCGGTTTGCGGCGCAGCATAACTGTAAAATTCTGTTCGCGTGATCGCCGCTCCCCTGTAAGCTGACGGCGGCGGCGTTGCGCCGGCGAGGGGCCGGCGCGCATCTGGGAGGGTTTCATGGTGACGCATAAAATTTCAACGGGCGCCGTCGTGCGCAGGGTTTTACTGTCGGGCGCGGCGCTTGGCGCTCTGGCGACGCCGGCGCTCGCGCAGCGCGATGAGATCGTCGTCACCGCGCAGCTGCGCGAACAATCGCTTCAGGATGTGCCGATTGCGGTTCAGGTGATCGACGACCAGCAGATCCAAGATCTCGCCGCCGACAACATCGCCGACATCGCCGCCTTCATCCCCGGCCTCAGCGTCTCGGCCGGCAGCCCGACCCAGCCGAAATACTCGATCCGCGGCATTCAGACGTCGGACTTCGGCGTCGGCACCGATCCTGCGGTCGGCGTTTATATCGACGGCGTCTATTCGGGGCGCACCGGCGCCGCCGTTCTCGAATTCGACGACATCGAGCGCATCGAAATTTTGAAAGGCCCGCAAGGGACGCTTTTTGGGCGCAACGCGGCGGCCGGCGCCGTCTCGATCGTCACCAAGAAGCCCTCGGACGAGTTCGAAGCCTCGCTCTATGCGCGCGGCGGCAATTACGGAAAGCAGCGGCTTGAAGCGCTGGTCAATATGCCGCTCGGCGACAGCTTCGCGGTGCGCGTCAACGCGCTCGCCAATTACCGCCACGGATTGTTCAAGGATGCGGCGAGCGGCGAGGACCTCTCTCGCGAACGCAACTGGGCGGCGCGCGCGCAAGCGATGTGGACGCCGGGCGATGCGACGGAGGTTATCGCGTCGTGGACGCATGACAATCTCAATCAGGACGCGCGGCCGGCGCTCGGCGTTATCGCCATTCCGGCTTTCCCGGCGACGCCGGCGCCCGGCCCGTCGCCCTCCGCCTATATCAATCCGTTCACGGCGCCGCTCTTGAACGACGCCGTCGACAATCACGAAACGCGCAATCTCGACGAATATACGCTGCGCATCCAGCACAATCTCGGCGATGTCCTTTTCAATTCGATATCTTCCTATCGCGCGTTCAAGACGGAAAACCGCGAGGACGAAGACGGCACCAATCGCATCGATCTTTATTTCGACACGAACAACCGCGAGAACAACAACAGCTTCTATCAGGAGCTGCGCCTCTCCGGGGCGGGCGATACGCTCGACTGGCTGGTCGGCGCGAGCTTCTTCGACGAAAACGCCGAGCAGGTCAGCGACACCTTCGCCTTCACCGATTCAATCAACACGACGCTCGGCAATGTCGGCTTCGGGACGCCGTTCACGGACAATGAAGCGGTCCTCCAGTTCTTCGGCGTTCCGGCGACGCTTCTCGGCCACCCGTGGCGCGAGGCGATCTTCAATCGCGGCGACTACAAGGCCTATGCCGCCTATGGCGACGTAATCTGGCACGCGACGGACCGGCTCAATCTCACGTTCGGCTTGCGCTACACGAAGGACAAGAAGAGCTTTTCCTGGCTCAACGGACCGCGCGAAGCGCCAGAGCTTGACGCAAATCTCGCGATCGCCGACGCCGCGCTCGGCGCGGGCTGCGCGCTCTTTGGCGGCTTCCAGTTCGACGTCATCTTCGACATGAACGGGTTTTCGACGATCGCCTGCGATAACGGCGTCACCGTCGCCGAAGGCGTCAAATGCATTCTCCACGACAGCTTCTCCGACATCTCGCCGCGCGCCGTCGTCGATTACCGCCTCACCGACAACATGATGGTCTTTTTCAACTACGCGCAAGGCTACAAGGCCGGCGGCTTCAATTCGGTGCAGCCGGGATCGCGCTTCACCAACGAAGACGTCAACAATTACGAAGCGGGCTTCAAAAGCTCCTACCCGGATGCGGGCCTGACGCTCAATCTTTCCGGCTTCCGCTACGTCTACAACAACAAGCAGGCGATCTTCCTCGATACGTCGCTGACCATTCCGCAATATGTGACGCAAACGAGCGACGAAGAAGCATGGGGCGCCGATTTCGCCGCGCAATGGACCCCGAACGAGGGGCCCGCGACATTTTTCGCGAGCGCCCAATATATCGACGCGACCTACAAGAGCCGCATCAGCAACTCCGGGCAGGATCTTTCCGGCGAGCCGACCGGCACGCCGAAATGGAATCTCGCTTTCGGCGCGCGCATCTCCAAGGAAATCGACCTTGGCGGGCGCGTCGAATTTCAGATCGCTCATGCCTATGCCAGCAAATGCCGGCCGAATTCGGAATCGCTCGCGCAGGGAACCTGCACCGGCGGCCTCGGCGCCTTCTCGCCGGCGAATTTTGACCGCACCG
>JBBTJH010000242.1:5606-7047 GCA_038059555.1 Pseudomonadota bacterium
GCGCGCTGGGTTTCGCCGAACGAGCATCTCGAATTGGGGCTCTTCGCCAACAACGTGTTCAACAATCGCTATGTCGAGGGCGTCAACAACATCACGGCGGCGACGCTCGGCACGCCCTTCGTCTCGCTTTCCAATCCGCGGTTTTGGGGCGGCGACATCAAGGTGAACTTCTGACGGCGCTCGGCCGGTCGCTGGCGCTCGCGGCAAGCGAGCCCGGCGTTTTGCGAGCGCTGGCCGATCCCGCCTATGAAGCCAATACCGGCATGTTCGGCGGATGGACCGCCGCGCTGCTGCTGAAATCGGTTCTGGAAGATCCGGGGGCGGACGGATCGGCGTCGGCGCTGACGGTCTCCTACATTTCACGCACGCCCCCCGGCTCGGCGCTCATCTTGCGGCCGCGGCGCATCGGCGGCGGCCGTTCGATCTCGCACTGGCGAAGCGAGTTGTTCGTCGAGGGCGAGGCGGCGCCGGTCGCAGTCGCCGCGATTGTGCTTTCAAACCGCCGCGAGAGCGACAGCTTTGCCGAACGCGCGATGCCGCAGGCGCCGGGACCGGACGCGCTGCAAGACTTTCGCCCGCCCGCCTCCTTCGGCCGCACGACGGCGGTGCGCTATGCCATGGGCGCGATGCCGTTCAATCAGCCGACGACTCGCTCGCTCGCCTGGCAACGCGAGACTTCCGGGCGCAAGATCGACGCCGTCCAGCTCGCCTATTTAAGCGACGTCGGCTGGCCGCGCGCTTTCGCCATCAGCGCCGGCCCGCGTGTCTCATCGACCATCACGATGTCGGTCTATTTTCACGCGACCGACGCCGAACTCGGCGCTGTCGGCGACGACTGGGTGTTTTGCGACATGATCGGGACACGGATCGAAGCCTCGACCGTCGGCTCTAAATCCGATTTGTGGAGCAGGGCTGGCAAGCTGCTGGCGACAACCGAGCAGCTTTGCTGGTTCAGGTGAAGGCGCCTGCTGACGCGTTCCCGAAAAGTGTGCGCGGTTTTCGGAAAGAACGCGCGATAAAACAAAATACCAGACCGCGTTTTCCGAATGGCAATTCGGGAAACGCGGTCTAGCGCGGCGGGCCCGGATACCGACGCTTGGGAGTTGACGGCGCGCCGCCTTCTCGCGAAATGTCGCGGGAAGATTTCGGGGCAAGCGCATGAGCAACCAACGCATAAACAAAATCGCGGCAAGAGGCTTCCTCGTCGCGATCATCGTCGGCAGCGCGCTGAACCTCATCAATCAGGGCGACGCGATTTTCGGCGGCGGCGCGATCAACTACTGGAAACTCGCGCTCACTTACGCCGTGCCGTTCTTCGTCAGCTGTCACGGCGCGGTCTCAGCGCCGACGGGATGAAGAGCGCGTACCGCCGCTGGATCAACAATGATCTCTCTGTCATTCCGGGTTCGCGGGCTGCGCCCGCGCCCCGGAAAGACGGGGC
>JBBTJH010000243.1:0-3394 GCA_038059555.1 Pseudomonadota bacterium
ATCTGATGCTCTTGCTGCGGAAATTCATCGGCGATGAATTGCCGACCCTGAAGCGTGAAGGCGTCCGGGTGACGATCATCGGCGACAAAAAGAACCTCGACGCCGAGATCAAGTTGCTGGTCAGTCACGCGGAGCGCGAAACCGCCGATAACTCCGCGTTTTTTCTGCAGATCGCCTTTAATTACGGCGGAAGAGACGAAATCGTCCGTGCTGCGAAAAAACTCGCCGAAGATGTTGCGGCGGGGCGCATCAAGTCCGGCGCCATTGACGAAGCGTTGTTTTCCAAAGCGCTCGACACCGCCGCGATCCCCGATCCCGATTTCGTCATCCGCACCAGCGGCGAAAAGCGGATCAGCAATTTCCTTCTGTGGCAGGCGGCCTACGCTGAGTGGGTTTTTCTGGACGTCTTATGGCCGGATTTCGACGCCGCGCACTTCGCCGCCGCGATCGCAGATTTTAATGCGCGCGAACGCCGGTTCGGCGGCGTCGGCGCTGCGAGCTGAACTTCAAAGATGAATAACGACATAAGCCCGGCGTCGGCTCCGCGCAGCAAGGATACGCTGGCGCTGCGCGTTGCGTCGGCGCTGGTGCTCGGTCCTGCGGCGATCGGCGCTTCGTGGGTTGGGGGACCCTTATTTGCGGGGCTCGTCGCTTTCCTCTGTGTGCTGATGGCGTTCGAGTGGTCGCGGATGATCGAGCGCGCCGAATTGACGCCGGTCTTTTTCGCGCTTGGGCTTGGCGGGGCAGGCGCGCTCATTCTGGCGGCGGGCGAGCGATATGAGCTTGCCTTTATCGTCTGCGCGGCGAGCGGCGCGGCGGCGGCTGCTGCTGCGATCTGGGGCTCTGGAAACTGGAGATGGGCGGCGTTCGGCGCTGCGTATTTCATAGCGCCGTCGGTTGCGTTGATCTGGCTCCGGGAAAGCGCCGAAGACGGGCGAGGGTTCTTGATCTTGCTGTTTGCGGTCGTCTGGAGCGCGGATACGGGGGGCTATGTCGGCGGGCGCCTTGTCGGCGGGCCCAAGCTCTCGCCTAAAATCTCGCCGGCCAAAACCTGGGCCGGGGCGGTCGGGGGCTTGATCGCCGGGGGGATCGCCGCCGCCCTCGGGGCGCCGTACCTGCTCGGCGAGGCGGCGAACGCTTCCCACATCGCCATGGGCGCCGGGCTTGGCCTTGCCTCCATTTTGGGCGACATGGCCGAGTCGGCATTTAAAAGACACTTCGGGATCAAGGACATGAGCGGCTTTATTCCCGGCCATGGCGGGGTGCTGGACAGGCTTGACGGGATGATATTTGCCACAGCGGCGGTGACGGCGGTCCTCTATGGGCATAGTCTTCTCGCCGGGCATGGGTAGGGGTTCGCGGGATGAGCGGCAAACGGCGGCGGGTGACAGTTTTAGGATCGACCGGCTCGGTTGGCGTCAACACGCTCGATCTGATCAGTTTCGCGAAAGCGCGCGGCGAGGCGGCCGTCGAAATCGAAGCGCTGACGGCTAACGCAAATGTTGCTCTTCTCGCTGAGCAGGCGCGGAAATTTCGCCCGCGTTTTGTTGCGATCGGCGATGCGACCAAGACGGACGACCTAAGATCGGCGCTTGGCGATCTTGATATCGAAATCGGCGGCGGCGCGTCGGCGGTCGAGGAGGCCGGCGCGAGGGACGCCGATTGGGTGATGGCGGCGATCGTCGGCGCCGCCGGCTTGAAGCCGACATTGAATGCTGCGCGGCGCGGCGCAGCGATAGCGCTCGCCAACAAGGAATGCCTTGTCTGCGCCGGCGATGTCGTGATGGAGGCTGTTCGTAAGTCGGGCGGCGTGTTGCTACCTGTCGATTCCGAGCACAATGCGATCTTTCAGGTGTTCGACTTCGAACACCCTCACCGAATTTCGCGGCTGATCCTGACCGCGTCCGGCGGGCCGTTCAGGACCTGGTCGAAAGCTGAAATGGCTCCCGTGACGCCGGCGCAGGCGGTCGCTCACCCGAATTGGTCGATGGGCGCCAAGATTTCCGTCGACTCGGCGACGATGATGAACAAAGGGCTCGAGCTGATCGAAGCGTCGCACATCTTCCCGGTGCCGCACGAGAAAATTGAAATTTTGGTTCATCCGCAATCGGTCATTCACTCGATGGTTGAGTATGTCGATGGCTCGGTTCTCGCGCAGCTTGGAACGCCCGACATGCGCATTCCGATCGCCTCAACCTTCGCCTGGCCGGACCGGACGCCCACCCCGTCGGCGCGCCTCGACTTCGCCGCCGTCAGGCAGTTGACCTTTGAATCACCGGATCCGTCACGTTTTCCCTCGCTTCGTCTCGCGAGAGAGGCGGTTGAACGCGGCGGCGTTTACCCAGCAGCGCTCAACGCGGCAAACGAAGCGGCGGTCGCCTCGTTTCTTGCGGGTGGTTTGAAATTTCTGGACATCGCGGCCGTGACCGAGCACGTTCTCAACGAGTTTGGTCGGCGTAACGGACCCGCGAAGCTTTCAAGCCTTGAAGAAGCCATGGCGGCGGATGCTGAAGGCCGCCGAATTGCTGAACAGGCGATCGCGTCTAAGGCGGCTGCGTGATCGGCGCGGCGGCGGTGCGACAGGGAAAAGAGAAGCGGGACTGATGACGATAGCCGGATTTTCGATTGAACAGGCGTTGGTACTGCCCGTCTCGCTTTTGGCGTTCGCGATCCTTCTCTGCATCATCGTATTCTTTCACGAATTCGGACACTTCTCGGTTGCGCGCATGCTCGGCGTACGCGTTGATGTTTTTTCGGTCGGCTTTGGAAAGACGCTCGCCCGCTGGCGCGACAAGCACGGCACCGAATGGCGGATCGCGCTGCTGCCGCTAGGCGGGTATGTGAAATTTTTTGGGGATGCCGGCCCTGCGTCGAATGCGAGCGCCGACGTCGAGGCGGAGCTGCGCCATGATGAGCAACATGCAACGACGCAATTCCCGAAGCCCGGCCAGGAGCATGAAATAGGGCGGGGCATGAGCGCGGAAGAACGCGCGGTCTGCTTTCACTTCAAACCGGTCTGGGCGCGCGCGCTCATCGTCGCCGCCGGGCCCTTCGCAAATTTCATTCTGGCGATTGCGATTTTTGCCGGACTTCTGATGACGTTCGGCAATGTCGTCGGGGAACCGAGGGTCGGGTCGGTTCAAGCCGGTTCCGCCGCCGAGGCCGCAGGCTTTCAGCCCGGGGATTTGATCCTTTCGGCAAATGGGCAAAAAGTTGAAACATTTTCTGATCTCTCCGTCCTCATTCGCTTGAACAGCGGCGAGACCTTAAGGTTTGAGGTTGAGCGCGCCGGCAAGACGATGGAAATCGACGCGACTCCCCGACGGCAGGTCATTCAGGACGCCTTCGGCAATGATGCCGAATCAGAACTCGCCGCGCACAAAGCAGAGCACGA
>JBBTJH010000243.1:3404-8252 GCA_038059555.1 Pseudomonadota bacterium
TCTCGGCGACGAAAAAGCCTTCCATTTTGTCAAATACGGCCCCGTGGACGCTTTCAAGGAGGCCGTTAATCAAGTTTGGCAAGTTGTTCATTCTACTGGAAAATTCCTTGGTCGCCTGATAATCGGCAAGGAGAATGCCAATCAGCTCGGAGGGCCGATCAAGATGGCCCAATATGCCGGCCAATCGGCGCTCTCGGGCTTTGGCGACGACGAATCGCTCAGATCGGAAGGCCTCCTGACCCGGCTGAAAGTGAGCCTCGCGAGTTTCATCAACTTCGCCGGGCTTGTGTCGGTATCGATCGGTTTCTTGAATTTACTCCCGATCCCTGTTCTGGACGGCGGGCATTTGATGTTCTACGCCTACGAGGCCGCAGTCGGCAAACCCTTGGGTCCAAGGGCGCAGGCGATTGGCTTCAGAATGGGAATCGTCCTCTTGGCGTCGTTCATGTTGTTTGTAACTTGGAACGACATCTCGGGTTTTTTCGCGGTTAAGAGCTAGGTCGGCGGCATGCGTTTCATTCAGTCGGGGTTTGGCGCCGCTGGCGTCTTCTTTTTGGCGGCATTGGGCTTTCTTAGCCCTGCGGCGGCGCAGTCGGCTGCTGAACGGCCGGTCGCTCCTGTCGCCGCGTCGCAATTTGGCATCGCGGAAGGCGAGCTGCCGATCATCCAGGCGATCCGCGTCAACGGCAATCAGCGCATCGAGCCGGAAACGATTGCTTCTTATCTCGTCTTTCATCCTGGCGATCGCGCCGATCCTCAGCTTCTAGACATTGGCCTGAAGACGCTCTTCAACACAGGGCTGTTCGCCGACGTAGCGCTGCAGATGCAGCCGGACAATACGCTGCTCATCACGGTGCAGGAAAATCCGATCGTCAACCGCGTAATTCTTGAAGGCAATCACCGCGTCAAAGAAGACAAGATCAACAAGGAAGTGCAGCTTACAGCGCGCTCGGTGTTCACGCGGGCGAAGGCTCAGGCTGATGTTCAGCGTATCATCGAAGTCTATCGTCGCGGCGGGCGCTTCGCCGCGACCGTGACGCCGAAAGTGACGCCGCTCGAACAGAACCGTGTTGATGTCATATACGAAATCGACGAGGGCCCCAAAACCGGCGTCGCGAAAGTAAATTTCGTCGGCAACAAGAGTTTTTCAAGCGGCGAGCTTCGCGGCGCTATTTTGACCAAGGAAAGCCGCTGGTGGCGGTTTTTCGGAAGCAATTCCAATTACGATCCCGACCGACTCGAATATGAGCGCGACCTCTTGCGCCAATTCTACGCCAAGAACGGGTACGCCGACTTTCAGGTCGTTTCGGCCGTCGCGGAACTGACGCCAGACCGCAAAGACTTTTTCATCACCTTTTCGGTTGACGAAGGCGAAAAATACACCGTCGGAGAAGTGAAGGTTAAGACCAGCCTCGCCAAGCTTGATGAAAACGCCCTTGAGCGGTTTGTCCCCGTCCAGCCGGGCGATACGTTCAATGGAGAACGTGTCGAAAAAACCACTGAATCGATTACCTTTGCGACCGGCGCCAGCGGATACGCCTTTGTCGATGTCCAGCCCCGTCTCGATCGCCACCCCGACACCAAGACTATCGATATCACCTTCGAAGTGAACGAGGGACCGCGGGTTTACGTCGATCGGATCAACATCAAAGGAAATACGCGGACGCTCGACAAGGTCATTCGCCGCGAAGTTCGGGTCGCTGAGGGCGATCCCTACAACAAGGTGCTGATCGACCGGTCAAAGTCGCGCATCAAGGCGCTTGATTACTTCACCGAAGTTGAAATTACCGAAAAGCCCGGCTCAGCTCCTGACCGAACAGATCTGGACGTGGCGGTCAAAGAAAAAGCGACCGGGTCGTTTTCCGTCGGCGTCGGCGTTTCCTCGACTGAGAATTTCATCATCGATTTCTCGGTTGAAGAACGCAATCTGATGGGGAAAGGTCAAAACCTTCGTTTCAGGGTTCAGACCAGTTCCCGCACGCGCCTTGTCGATATTCGCTTCACCCAGCCCTATTTTCTCGATCGAAATCTTGCCGCCGGATTTTCTATTACCAATCAGCGCACGAATTTCAGGGAATCCGGCTTCATACGAGACCGTTATGGCATCGGCTTGAACGCCGGCTTCCAGATTTCGGAGTATTGGCGCGGCAGCCTGCAGTACCAGCTGGCGCGTGACAACGTGGATCTGAACACCGACAATCGCTTCAACAATTCGACTGCTAGCGTCATCGACGGCACTGACATCTCCGGTTTATTCGCGCCGGGGGCAACGGTACCGCCACTAGTGCCGCTCTACCGCGGAATTCTTGATGGAGTGAATTTTGTTACAACGGATCCCAATAAGTCTGGCGTTACAGGACGTCTCCTCGACGGACCTGGCGGTACGACAGGCAATCCTGTAAGTCAGTACACGGCTTTCATATGCGATTTCCTGACTCAGGCATTCACTCCGAGTTGCCAGTCACGCGGCAAATTCGTGACCTCTCTGTTCGGCTATTCTGTCGGGTATGATACGCGGAACGATCCTATCGATCCGACACACGGATCGCGGTTCTCATTCGCTCAGTCGATTGCCGGCCTCGGCGGCGACATTCAATACCTCCGCACAGAGGCTTCCGGCGCCTATTACAAGGCGCTGTTCGGAGGCTTTGTCGGCAAACTGCAGTTGCGTGGCGGTTACATCACCGGCTACGGCGGTGAGGATGTTCGCCTGCAAGACCGCTTCTATGAAGGCGCCGATAGTTTCCGCGGCTTTGACGTTGCCGGCTTAGGCCCCAGGTATCTCCAGGGTAATGGCGTCAGGGACGGCAAGCTGTTCGGTCAGGCCATCGGAGCGAAAATCTACGCGGTCGGCACAGCGGAAATCAAATTGCCTCTGCCCTTGCCGAAAGAATACGGAATTCTAACTTCGTTGTTTACCGATGTCGGGACCGTCGGGCTCGTCGATGAGACGAACAAGGTCCTCAATGACAATCTGTCATTGTGGGTAAACCCGGTAAGCGGGCGGCTGTGCACGGTCGATCCATCCGCCAACTGCATCGCCCCCATTCAGGACGATCTGTCGTTGCGGCTTACGGCGGGGGTATCGGTCAGCTGGGATTCGCCTTTTGGTCCCGTTCGCTTTGATTTCGCCAAAGTTTTCCGCAAGGAAGAGTATGATCGGACTACCGGCTTCCGCTTCAGCGCCGGAACAAGCTTCTAACCCTAGTGAGGTGTATGACTATGTCTAAAACGAATTTGATGATCGCGGGCGCTGCGGCGCTGCTCATGAGCAGTGTTGCAGGCGGGGCGCTCGTCGCCGGCGGGGCGGAAGCGCAGCAGGCGGCTAAAGCGCCAGTTATCCTGATCGTCGATCAGGCGGTGATCGTCGGGCAATCCGACGCCGGGAAGACCATTCCGGCGCAAGCTACGGCGATCAAGACCAATATCCAGAGAGAGTTCGATCTTGAGACGGACAAACTCAAGAAAGATATCGAGAACTACCAGAAAGGCGCCTCCTTGATGTCGGAGGAAGTTCGCCAGAAAACCGAACAGGATCTCGGCATGCGCCAGCAAGTCCAGCTGCCGCAACAAGCGCAGATCATGGAGCAGGTGTTCTCAAACGTCGTTCAAGTCGCGCAAGCGAAAATTCTTCAGGAATCGCAGCCGATCATGAAGGCGATCGTCGACAAGCGCGGCGCAACGCTTCTCCTCGACCGGTCGGCTGTCATGTATGCCGCGCCGGAAACCGACGTCACGCAGGAAGTGCTCGCGGAACTGAACAAGAAAATGAAGACGGTCGAGGTTCAAAAAGTAACGCTCGCCGACGTTAAAAAGAAAGCCGCTGAAGCGGCCGCAAAACAGGGCGCTGCACCTAAAGGCGGCGCCAAGCCCGATCCGAAGAAGAAGTAACGGCTGACGGCTGAGTGAGATGAGCGGCCGGGCGCATGGCGTTCCGGCCGCTTTGTTTTTCGGGAGAAGTGAACTTCATGCCGGACGCGCGCTTTTTTCTGACCTCTGGGCCGATTTCGGTCGATGAGGCGCTGCGTCTTGCCGGGGTTGAAGGGGCGGCATCCAGCGTCGATCAGCACCTGGTCCGTCACGCCTCCAGCGTTGATGATCCGGATCTTGAAGGCGCGTTGTTATTTGTCGAAGACGAGGCGCGAGCGAAGGCGCTTCGTCCTGAACGGTTCGCCCTCTGCTTTGCAACGCCAGAGTTGAAGACATGCTTAGACGGCGCATCAGGAGTTGTGTCTTACGTTCAGTCTCCTCGTGCGGCATTCGCAAGCGTCGCGGGCAGACTGCATGCGCTGCGCGGACTATCGGATGCCGGGTCGCCTGCCGATGTTGACCAAACTGCAGCGGCGCATCCAACCGCCCTCATCGGGCCCGGCGCCAAGATTGGTCCGCGTGTCGACATCGGGCCGCATGCGATTATCGGTCCAGGTGTAGTCGTGGGCGCTGGTTCATCGATTGCGGAGAACGCGTCCGTCTGGTGCGCCTTGCTCGGGACCGGCGTTAAAATCGGCGCCGGATCGGTCATCGGCGGCCCGGGATTTGGTTTCGCGGCGGGACCTGCCGGAGTGCGGCGCATCCCTCAGCTGGGGCGCGTGATCATCGGCGACAGCGCGGAAATCGGGGGCAACGCCTGTGTGGACCGCGGCGCACTCGGCGACACGGTCATCGGCCCGGGGACGAAAATCGACAACCTCGTCCAGATCGCCCACAATGTCAGGATTGGCGAAAATTGCCTGATCGCCTCGCAAGTCGGAATAGCGGGCAGCGCCATTATTGGCCGGCGGGTACAATTTGGCGGTCAGGCGGGGATTGCCGACCATGTGACAATCGGCGATGACGCGCGTATCGCCG
>JBBTJH010000244.1:0-3628 GCA_038059555.1 Pseudomonadota bacterium
TCTGAGGAGCGGCCCGCAAGGGCCGCGTCTCGAAGGATCGCCACTTATGAACTGATATCCGAAGCGTTCGAAGAATCGAAAGAACATAATTTCAGTTCGCTCGCGACAAACGCGGCAAATCCCGCAAGATCTCCCGCGCCGCATTATGACCGGGCCAGCCGGTGACGCCGCCGCCGGGATGCGTTGACGATCCGCACATGAAGAGGCCTTTGATGGGCCCGCGATAATCCGCATGCCCCAGCATCGGGCGCGCGCTGAACAATTGATCGATCCCGAGTTGCCCATGGAATATGTCGCCGCCGACGAGCGCAAGCTTTCGCTCGAGATCGAGCGGGCTTAGCGCCATTTTGCCGACGATTGCGGTGCGGAAATTCGGCGCGTAGAGGGCGACGGTGTCGATGATCGCGTCCGCCGCGGCCTCGCGCGCGTCGTCCCAGCTTGTACCGTCCGGCAAGTGCGGCGCGAAATACTGGCAGAAAAGATTGGCGACATGCGCGCCTTTCGGCGCAAGGCTGTCGTCATAAACGCTCGGAAAGTGCATTTCGATCGACGGCGCGCGCGACCAGCCAAGCCGCCGCGCATCGGTGAAGCCTGCGTCGATATAATCGAGGCTCGGCGCGATAAGTATCGACGCCGAATGATGGCGCGCAACGCCGGTTGAAGGAAGCGCAGTGAAATTCGGCAGCTCCGACAAGGCGACATTCATGCGGAAGACGGCCGATCCCGAGCGCCAGCCTTTCAAACGATCGACGAACTCGGCGGGCAACGCCTCGTTCGGCACGAGCTTTCCGTAGAGGAGCTGCGGGTGGATGTTCGATGCGACGACGCGCGCGTCAATCATCGTTCCGTCATCTAGCGCGACGCCGCTCGCGCAGCCGGATGTCAACATGACTTCGCTGACTGCCGCATTGACGCGAATATCAACGCCTGCTTCGCGGCAGGCGCGCGCCATCGCCTCGGTGATTGCGCCCATGCCGCCGATCGCGTGACCCCATGCGCCCTTGACGCCGTTCGCCTCGCCGAAGACGTGATGCAGCAGCACGTAAGCGGAGCCCGGCGTATAGGGGCTGCCGTAAAAGCCGGTGATCGCATCAAAGCCGAGCATGCCTTTCAAGAGCGGGCTCTCAAACCAGTGATCGAGGATCTCGCCGGCGCTCTTGCCGAAGAAATCGACAAGATCTCGCTGCCCCTCCATCCCCAGCTTTCTTAAATCATTGGCGAGACCTGCCGCGGCGATCATGTCGCGAATGCCGCCGCCGGCGTTTGGCGGCGTGACGCCCAGCATTTTGCGTAGGAGATCGACGAGGCGGTCGAGCCGCTGGTGATAGGCATGATAGGCGGCGACATCTTTCGCCGAGTGCTTGGCGATCGCTGCATCGTTTTCTGCGGCGTCCCGGCTGAGCAGCAAATATCGCCCTTCCGGCGTCGGCGCGAAATACGCCATCGGCCGGATGACAACTTTCAGGCCATGCCGCGCGAGGTCCATCTCAGCGATGACCTTCGGCGATAAAAGGCTCACCGCGTAGCTCGCGACCGAATTCCTGAACCCGGGGTGAAATTCTTCCGTGATGCAGGCGCCGCCGACGATCTCGCGGCGCTCAAGCACGCAGACGCGTTTGCCGGCGCGCGCGAGATAATAAGCGCAGACGAGCCCATTATGCCCGCCGCCGATAACGATAACGTCGTAGGTTTCATGCGCCATAGGGGTCAGTCGACGATTTCGCCGCCCTTCATCACGATTTTGCCGCCCGTCAGTACGGAAATGTCCGTCAGCGGATCGCCATCGACCGCGATCATGTCGGCGTAAGCGCCGGTCTTGATCGCGCCGATATCCTTTTCCCAGCCGAGGAGCGTCGCCGCGCCGATCGTCGCGGACTTGATCGCCTGCATCGGCGTCATGCCGTATTTCACCATATAGGGAAGTTGTTTGGCGTTATCTCCATGGGGATAAACGCCGCTATCGGTGCCGAAGGCGATTTTGACGCCCATCTTCACGGCTTTTCGGAAAACTTCGCGCTGCGTATCCGTGGTGTCGCGATTTTTCTGAAGCGTCTCTGCGGGCCATCCGTCGCGCGTTCCGATCTCATCGATATAGTCGCCATTATAAATGTCGGCGACGAGATAAACGCCGCGCTTTTTCATCATCGAGAGCGCCTCGTCATCGAGGAGCGACCCGTGTTCGATCGACTGGACGCCGGCGCGGATCGCGGCTTTCGCGCCTTCCGCGCCATGGGCGTGGGCCGTCACCTTCTTCCCGTATTGTTTCGCCTCATCGACGATCGCGCGCATTTCGTCTTCGGAAAGTTCCGGCATGCCAGGATCAGTGCCGACGGTGAGGACCGCGCCGGTTGCGATCATTTTGAGGAAATCGACGTGATGCTGCAGGAAGAAGCGCGCCTTTTGCCGCGCGTCTTCAGGGCCGCGCACGATGCCGGCTTCGTAATCTGCGGGGAGCTTTATATCGTCGGCGAGCCCCGTGATCGCGCCGCCCCCGCCCGGAATGGTGAAATAACCGCCGGAGACCGCCATACGCGGCCCCTCGACATAGCCCTTGTTGATCGCGTCGCGCAGCGCGACGTCGGTGAAGGCGCGCCACGCGCCGACATCGCGCACGGTAGTAAAGCCCGCGCGCAAGGTCTTCTTCGCGTTCGATGCGCCGATCAGCGCGTCTTGCGCCCCGGACGTGAGCAACGGGTCGGCAAGGCCCGCCGACTGAATGTCGCCGACAAGGTGCGTGTGCATATCGATGAGGCCCGGAAGCGCCGTTTTCGCCGACCAGTCGGTGACGGCTCCGTCGGTTGGCGCGGTCGTAAACGGCGCGATCGCCGAGATGCGCCCATCATCGATGCGGATCAGCTGATCCGTCAGTACGCGATCATTGACGACATCGATGACGCGCCCGGCATGAACATAACTCGTGTCGGCGAAGGCGGCGCCGTTCAGCGCAAAGAGCCCCGCGATCAGGGCTGCTTGAATTCTCATCGACAATCTCCCGCAAAGAAAACGGGCGGAATGGTCATCCCATTCCGCCCGCCAATCAAGCCGTGAAGGCTGATTAGAATTCTTGGCCGAAGCGCAGGCCGATCGTGCGCGGCTGAGCTGTGCCCTGATAGATGCCGTTATTGCCGCCGGGCCCCGATATTCCGCATGTGCCGATTGGGCAGGCGACAAAGCTGATTTGATCAGGACGCGCGTCAAAGGCGTTGCTGACGAAGAGAACGGCTTTCCAGTTGTCCTGCCTGATGCCGACCGAAAAATCGGCGAGCGCATAACCTCCCTGATCGCCGACGATCGCCTGATCCGCGACCAAAAGGTTTGAAGGCGACGACGTCTGGCCGGAGACCGATCCTTGCAGATGGGCGGTCATCGCACCGAGCGGAAACTCATAGCGCGCGGTGAGCGTTCCTTTGAATTTTGGAACGACGGGGAGGGGTTGGCCCTTGGGCGCTTCAGGCGGCGCCGTTTCATCCCCTAGCGTCGCTGGATCGTCAACCGCCGCCGGACAGGCGGTGAAAGGGCTGCCATTGACGTTGAAGCCGCAGAAATTCTCGGACAGCTCGGCGTCGATAATCGACATCGCGCCATTCAGGGTAAACCGGTCATTGGGCGCCCAGGTCATGTCCGCGTC
>JBBTJH010000245.1:0-3712 GCA_038059555.1 Pseudomonadota bacterium
ACGTTCGTACCGTCAACGACTGGATTAACGCCGATGCCGGCGTCGCGGATCGCCCGGTCGACCGCCGAGACCAGCGCCTTGTCCCAAACGCCGATCGAGATCATGCGCGGCTCCGGCACGTTCACCGATCCGACCTGGTTGACCGGCATATGCGACCCATAGGCATCGACCATGATGTGCTCGACAAGGCTTGCCGACGCCCGACCGGACCGCAGGCCGGAAAATTCGGATTTCAGCGACACGAGCGCGCCATCCATGCGCTTTTCTAGGTCTTTCATGTTTGCGCCGGGTCCAGACATAGCACTCTCCATCGTCCCACAAACGCGCAACTTCGCGGCGAAATCGCGGCGTTTGGCTGTCAGTCGTCGATAATCGTCGTCGAACGTCCCGTACCGGTCACCGCGCCGACGATGCCGCCGCGCTCAGCGATCGAAAAGACGACGATCGGAATTTTGTTTTCGCGCGTCAGCGCGATGGCGGCCTGGTCCATCACTTTCAGATCGCGAACCATGACTTCATGATAGGAAAGGCGTTCAAACCGCGTCGCGGATTTGTCTTTCTTCGGATCGGCCGTGTAAACGCCGTCGACATTCGTTCCCTTGAACAGCGCGTCGCAGCCCATCTCGGCCGCCCGCAGCGCCGCCGCCGTATCGGTCGTGAAAAAGGGATTGCCCGTCCCCGCCGCGAAAATGACGATACGGCCCTTTTCCATATGCCGCATCGCGCGCCGGCGGATATAGGGCTCGCAAATCTGCGTCATTTCAATCGCGGAGAGAACCCGCGTGTAGAGCCCGGTTTTCTCCATCGCATTTTGCAACGCGAGCGCGTTCATCACTGTCGCCAGCATGCCCATGTAATCGGCGCTGGCGCGCTCCATGCCGTGCGCTGCCTGCTGCACGCCGCGGAAAATGTTGCCGCCGCCGACGACAAGGCTGATCTCAACGCCGAGATCGCGCGCTTCCTTGATCTCATCCGCGACGCGCTGAACGATTTCGTAGTCGATCCCGTATGGCGCCGAGCCCATCAGCGCTTCGCCGGAAATTTTCAGAAGCACTCGTTTGTAAGCGAGCGAGCCTGCTTTTCCAGCGGCAGCTGATTGAGCCATCTTGATCTCCGCTTACGCCGGCCTGCAGGGCGGGCGGGCCACCATACGAGGGGGACAGTGATTTGCAAACAAGGTAAAGGCGCGCGGCCGGTCTCCCGGCCTGCGCGCCTTCTGATCCTTACTCGTCGGCTTCGCTCCGGTCGACGCCTTCGCCGAGTTCAAGACGCGTGAAGCCGGCAAACTCTACCGTTGCGCCGATTTGCTTGGCGGCGTTCTCGATAACCTTCGACACTCTGGTCTCGCCGTCGATAACGAAGATCTGCTCGAGCAGAACCGATTCTTCGTAAAATTTCCGCAGGCGCCCCTCGACCATCTTGCCGATGATTTCTTCCGGCTTGCCCGACGCGCGCGCTTGGTCCGCGAGGACCGCTTTTTCGCGCTCGACGACGGCCTGGTCAAGTTCTGCGATCGTGCCCGACAACGGGCGCGCGGCCGCGACGTGCATCGCAATCTGTTTGCCGAGCGCGGCGAGTTTCGCCTTGTCGCCGGTCGATTTCAAACCGACGAGAACGCCGATCTTGCCGGCGCCTTCGACCGTCTGGTTGTGAATGTACGCGGCGACGACGCCGTCGGCCTTCACCATCGCCGAGCGGCGCACGGCCATGTTCTCGCCGATCGAGCCGACCATTTCGGAGACTTTTTCCGCAACCGTCATCGACGTTCCGGGATAGCTCGCCGATTTCACGGCGTCGACCGTTCCGTTCGTGCCGAGCGCGACGCGCGCGATGTCAGCCGCCAGTTTCTGGAAGATTTCGTTGCGCGCGACGAAGTCGGTTTCGGAGTTCACTTCAACGAGCACGCCGACGCCGTCCTTGGTCGCCGCGACGACGAGGCCTTCAGCCGCAGTGCGGCCCGATTTCTTTGCGGCCTTGGCGAGACCCTTTTTGCGCAGCCAGTCGACCGCGGCTTCCATATCGCCGCTGGTTTCGATGAGCGCGGCCTTGCAGTCCATCATGCCGGCGCCCGTCGTATCGCGCAGGTCTTTCACCATCGAAGCGCTTATGGCGCTCATAGCAGTCTCCTTTTTAATGCGTCACGCCGGGTTGCCCGCCTCGATTGACGGGGGTTCCGGCTTTGGGTCGCGCCGCCTTCCCTTCACGGGCGGCGGCGCGATTGTCAGCGCCTTGCCGGTCAGGCCTGAGCGGCTTCGGCGGTTGCGATATTGGTTTCGACCGGCGCATCGGCAAGAGCGCCGATATCGACGCCGAGCGAGGCATGGCTCGCGCCGATGCCGTCGATGACCGCGTCCGCGACGAGGTTGCAATAGAGCGCGATCGCTCTGCTCGCGTCGTCGTTGCCGGGGATGATGAAGTCGACGTCATCCGGCGGGCAATTGGTATCGACGATCGCGACGACCGGGATCCCTAGCTTTTTAGCTTCCTTGATCGCGATCGCTTCTTTCTTGACGTCGATCACGAAGAGGAGGTCGGGAAGACCGCCAAGATCGCGGATGCCGCCGAGCGAGGCTTCAAGCTTTTCCCGCTCGCGGGTCAGCTGCATCTGTTCTTTCTTGGTGAGGCCTTTGCCGCCGCCCGAAAGCGTCTCTTCCATTTCCTTCAGCTTACGGATGGAATTGGAAATCGTCTGCCAGTTGGTCAGCGTGCCGCCGAGCCAGCGCACATTCATGTAATATTGCGCGCAGCGTCTTGCAGCCTCTGCGATCGGCTGTTGCGCCTGACGCTTGGTGCCGACCATCAAAATGCGGCCGCCGCCGGCGACGGTGTCGCGGATCTTGACCAGCGCCTGGTGAAGCAGCGGCACGGTCTGCGACAGATCGACAATGTGGATGCCGTTCCGGTCGCCGAAAATATAGGGTTTCATTTTCGGGTCCCAGCGGTGGGTCTGGTGGCCGAAGTGAACGCCAGCTTCCAAAAGCTGACGCATGCTGAACTCTGGCAGCGCCATTCAAAGTCTCCTACGGTTTTTTCCTCCGCGGGGCCGTTTGGCGAGGCCGGGCCTGGACCCGACGCCGACCGAGGATGGCGTTCCGCGTGTGTGATGGGTGGGGCGTATAGGGGGGAAACGCCGGCTTTTCAACAGGCAATTAGGGGCCAGGAAGGGCGCATCTTACCCCCGCCCATCCCCGCGAAAGCGGGGATCCATTTAGCAAAGGTCTGGATCCCCGCTTTCGCGGGGATGGGCGGATCGGTTGGAATACCCCAACCCCCTAGACCAGCTCCACATCCAGAACCCCTTCGACGGCCTTCAAGGCGCCTCGCATTGCCGGGGTGCAGGCGGCTTTAGTTTTCAGCTGAAGCTCGACTTCCCGCCCGCCGTATTCGGGGAGGTTCAGCGCGATGACGACGTCGCCCGCCTCGGCGGCGCTCGCCGGTTTCACGGCGGCGAGACGCCGGCGAACGGCGTCGAGCCCCTCGCCCGAGCCGATGACGATCCGCAGCTGCGAGGTCGTCTGCGCGGCCGCCGTGTCGAGCCGGCGCGCGCCGTCGCAGGCAAAGCGCACCTCCCCGTCGCGGTCCTCGGCGTTGGCGGTCAGTAACGCCAGCATCCCCGGCTCGAAGATATCGCGCGCGGCGGTGAGCACATCTGAAAAGACCGCGATTTCGAATTCGCCCGTCGCGTCCGAGCATTCGACGAAGGCGAACGGGC
>JBBTJH010000246.1:0-3459 GCA_038059555.1 Pseudomonadota bacterium
CGTCTGACGATCTGACGCCCGAACAGATGCTGATCGAGGGCGAGCGCTACGCGCATATGATGGGCGCGGTTTTGGCCTTGCCCGCGAAGGATCGGTTGGCCCTGCTCTTGTTCAAGTTGAAGGGCCTGTCGCACAAGGAGATCGCGCTGGCGCTCTGCGAATCGGAGAACGTCGTTTCCGTCCGCATCCATCGCGGCGTCAAACAACTTCGTGAATACATGGCCTGACGGCCGACACTATGGACGAAAAGCTCAACAACATGATGAACGACGCGCGGCGCATCGCGCTCACCGCTGACGAGAAGTCGGCCGGTCGCGAGATGCTGCGTTCGTATATGGCGCTCACGCCCATGCGCGTTGCGGTCGGGTCTAAGCCTGTGGCGAAACCGTCGTTCCGTTTCGCGTTGTTCGGTCGCGCTGCGGGCGTTGCGGGCCTCGTATCGACGCTCCTTGCGTCGGCTGCGGGCGTGTCGTACGCCGCCGAAGGCTCCCTGCCGGGTGATGTCCTGTATCCGGTGAAGGTCGGCATCAACGAGGAGGTTCGCGTCGCGCTCGCCTCGGGTGAGGAAGGGAAGGCGAAGGTCGAGGTGGAACGCGCCGAGCGCCGCCTCGCCGAGGCCGAGGCGCTCGCCAAGAAGGGCACGCTCAAGGCCGAGACTCGTGTCGCGCTTGAGAAGCAGTTCAAGGTGCATTCCGAGAAGGCGAAAGAGCGCGCCGAGAGGTCCGGCACGTCCGACGATGCCGGCATCGCGGCCGAGGTCGCAGCGCACATCGAGAGCACGCTCAATGCGCATGGAAAGATCGTCGCCGCGCTGGAAGCTGAAGACGGCGAGCTTGAGGCTGCAAATGAAGATGGCCAAGACGGCGCTCGGCAGTCCCGCCGCAATGAAAAGAAGCGCGAGGTCGCCGCGCTTGCCGCGACCATCAAGATCGCCGCCCATGATGCCGCCGAAGAGCGCGGCAAGGACGCTGAGGCCAGGGGGATACGGAAGGAGGCCGAGATCGCCGCCAGGGCGGAAGCGCGCGCTGGCGAGGGTCGCCGCAACGCGGAGCGCCGTCGCGAGACCGTAGAGAAGACGATCAACGAGGTCCGCGCATACCTCGTGAAGATGCGCGTGAAGCTCGGCGAGGAGGCGACGAAGGAAGCGGAACAGCGCCTGATCGTCGCCGAGGGCGTCGTGGGCGAGGGCAACGCCAAGCTCGCGGCCGGCGACGCCGATGCCGCCGTCGATGCCTATGTCCGCGCGCAGCGGATCGCCCAGCAGGCGAAGCCGCTCATCCATGCGAGGGGCGACCTTAAGGTGAAGGTCCGGCTCGATGTCGGCGACGACGAAAGCCGCGACAGCCGTCGCGGGATCGACCGGTCCCGCCAGGAAGACGGGAATGGAAGCGGCGAAGATCGCCAGCCGAAGGGAGAAGGTCGCAGCATCGAGAAGAGGGGATGATGAAATTCAAAAGGACCCGCCAGCAAAGCTGCGCGGGTCCTTTTTCTTTTTTCTTTGTTCTCTGTTCTTTTGTCTTTTTACTCCCCACTGCGTACTGACAACTGTTAACTGAAAACTGCTAACTGCAACTCGTCCGTTATCCCATATCTGTCGTCTGTCGTCTCTTGTCTCTACGCATGCTTCCCATTCCCGTTGATGGACGTCTTTATCAAAAGCCGTTTCACCGTTTCCGTCGCCACGAGATACAAAGCGACGATGCCGAACACCATCAGCATGTGCTGGCCGCTGGGGCGCGCGAAACCGAATACCTTGGTTCCGAAAGGGGAGAGCGGAATGATGATGGCGAGGGCCGCGGCGCCGATCGAGAGCGCGATGATGGAAGGCGCCGGCCGCGAGCCCTTCAGGAAGAACTTGCTCGTGCGCAGCGAATAGATGAGCACGATCTCCGTGAGCGCGCTGACGGTGAACCATAGCGATTGCAGCATCCCTTCGCCGTACTTCTGAAAGAGCGCGAAGGTCGTGAAGTCGAAGATGCTGCTCACGAATCCGAGGACGGTCGTGTATAAGACGAGATGGCGCGCGTCGTAATGCCGCGGCTTCTTCAGCTCTGAGGTATCCACGGTATCGGCCGCGATCGTGATCATCGGCACGTCGGTGAGGAGGTTCAGGAGCAGGATCTGGACGGGCTTCATCGGAAGGAAATCGATGAAGAAGGACGCGACGGCGACCGCGTAGAAGTTCCCGAAATTGCTGGCGAGCGTTACCTTCAGGTACTTGATCGTGTTGGCGAAGGTCCTCCGCCCTTCCTCGATGCCGTCGAAAATGACCGACAGGTTGCGGTTCAGCAGGATGACGTCAGCCGCCTCCTTGGCGATATCCGAGGCGCCCTCGACGGCGAGTCCGACGTTGGCCATTTTCAGCCCCGGCGCGTCGTTGAAGCCTTCACCGAGGAAGCCTACGACGTTGTTCTGCTGCATGAGCGCCAGGATGGCGAATTTCTGCCTGGGGTTCACGCGCGCGAACACGTGGTAGTCCCGGACGGCACGAAGCTGCGCATCCGGTTCGAGCGCGCCGAACTCGGCGCCGGTGATCACTTCGAGGGCGTCGGAGACGAGATGGAGCTTGAGTGCTACGGCGCCGGCGACCTCCTTGGAATCGCCCGTAAGGATCTTGATCTGGACGCCGAGCGCCGCGGCGCGGCGCGCGGCCATGGCGGCATCCCGTTTGAGAGGATCGTGGAAGGAGATGATGCCGGCAAAGGTCAGGCTGGACGACGCGCGTTCGAGGTCCAGCTCCGCAGGCACGTCGCGGCGGACGGCGATCGCGATGACGCGGTTGCCGGAGAGGCCTTGCGCGGCGAGATACTTGCCGAGCGCCAGCTGGTCCGGCACGTCCGCGCATAACGGCAGGACGTCGTCGGGCGAGCCGCGCACGATGAGAAGGTTACCGCCGCCCTCTTCGACGAGCACGGCGTTGCGGCGGCGCACCGGGTCGAACGGCAGTTCGGCGAGCTTTTTGGCCGAGGAGCATTCGCGTCGCGTTCTGGAGCTCACGTGCTTCCATACGGCGACGTCGAAGGCGTTGTTCGGCTGCTTCTCGCGTTCGCCGAGGAACGATGAGCCGAGGAGCGCGTAGCGCAGGCAGGCGTCGGCGTCATCCGCGTGCACGTCGGCGACGTGCAGGATGTTCTGCGTTATCGTGCCGGTCTTGTCGGTGCAGAGGATGTCGATGCTCCCGAGGTCGTCGATCGCCGAAAGCCGTTTCACGATGACGTTGCGCTTTGCCATGCGCATCGCGCCGCGTGACATCGCGATCGTGGAGACGATAGGGAGCGCCTCGGGGATGACGCCGACGGTGAGCGCGATCGAGAACAGGATCAGCTCTTCGATGCGGTCCAGGCCCTTGAGGCCGAGGTTCAGCGCGAACACGAACGCGAGCGTGATGACGACGAGCTTGAGGATGAACGTGCTGAAGCCGCTGATCTGTTTTTCGAAGGCGCTGACGGTCTTGGTCTC
>JBBTJH010000247.1:0-6264 GCA_038059555.1 Pseudomonadota bacterium
AGGTGAACGCGCTGGCCGCCGACTTCGACGGTCTTGGCGTCGAGATTGACGGTCAGGTTGCCGGTCGTGATGACCGACTGCGAATGACCTTTCGAGCGGCGCACGATCGCATGGATGCGCGCAACGAGCTCGTCCTTGTGGAAGGGCTTCGTCATATAGTCGTCGGCGCCGAAGCCGAGACCGCGAACTTTGGTTTCAATGTCGCCCTGGCCGGTCAGGATGAGGATCGGCGTGTTGACTTTGGCGACGCGCAGAGATTTCAGCACGTCAAAGCCGGTCATGTCAGGCAGATTAAGATCGAGAAGGATGATGTCGTAATCATAGACCTTACCGAGATCGACGCCTTCTTCGCCGAGGTCGGTCGTATAAACGTTAAAGCCGTCCGACTTCAGCATCAGTTCGATGCTCTGCGCTGTCGCGCCGTCATCCTCAATCAGCAGAACCCGCATTGCCCGCTCTCCTTTGTCGTTGCGTCGTCGCCCGTCTCGGCGAGCGCATTTTTCGAATTGCCTTAACCAGATTTAGGTTGATTTGCTTTCATAAAGGTTAACGCCGCCCGAAAAATGCGCGCAGCTTTCGCCCTGATGTTAAGCGGCGGACAAGGTTCGTTACTCGCCGGAGGCGCAAAACCCTTGAAAAAGAGAGTCTTGTTAATCGCGACCGGCTCTGTGCGCCTTAGGTTGATTCACGAATTTACGCGAGCTTAAAAGTCTGCGCGTTAAGGTCCGTCCCGGACTTCAAGGCCGATGGCGAAAGGATCGCCCGGTTTTATGGGATGATTGCACCTGATGGCCCCGGCGCTGGCGCCCACGATCGAAGATGCGGCTGCAATCTTGCGGCGGTTCCCTTCTGTGTCGACTTCGGGCGCCGTCGATAGCGTCACAGATCTCGCCATTCGCATCGAAGACAGGCTCGGCGCATTGGAAGTCGGCGCTCGTGTCGAAATCGAAACTGTTGGCGGTGGGCTGGCGGCCGAGGTGGTCGGCGTCAGTCGCGGCGCGGCGCTCTGTCTTCCCTTCGGCCCGGTCAGCGGGGTCCGGCGCGGCGCCCGCGTCGCCTTCAATCAGGCGTCTGCGGCGATCAGCCCCTCCAATGCCTGGCTCGGCCGGGTGGTCGACGGGTTTGGCCGTCCGGTCGATGGCAAGGGGCCGATCGCGTCCGGTTCAACGCCGCGGGATCTGCGCGCATCGCCGCCTCCTGCGGCGCTTCGCGAGCGTCTCGGGGCGCCGGTCGATTTCGGCGTCAAGGCGCTCGACGCTTTCTGTCCCGCGCGGGTTGGTCAAAGGCTCGGAATTTTTTCAGGCTCCGGCGTCGGCAAGTCCGCCTTGCTCGCGATGATCGCGAGAAATACGTCCTGCGATGTCACGGTGATCGCGCTGATCGGCGAGCGGGGCCGCGAGGTTCGCGAATTCATCGAGGACTATCTCGGCCCGGAAGGGCTCGCGCGTTCGGTGGTCATCGTTGCGACGTCGGACGAGCCGGCGATGATGCGCCGCGAAGCGTCGTATCTTGCGATGACAGTCGGCGAATATTTCCGCGATCGCGGCCAGCATGTTCTCTGCCTGATGGATTCGCTGACGCGCGTCGCGGCCGCCCAGCGCGAGATCGGTCTTGCCGCCGGCGAGCCGCCGACCGCGAAAGGGTACACGCCCTCGGTCTTCTCGCTGTTGCCGAAATTGCTTGAGCGAGCGGGGGCTGGAATTGCGGGCTCGGGCGCTGTCACGGGCGTCTTCACCGTGCTTGTCGAGGGCGACGATCATGACGAGCCGATTGCAGATGCAGCGCGCGCGATCCTTGACGGACATATCGTTCTCGACCGGCGGATCGCCGAGCGCGGACGGTTTCCGGCGGTCGACATTCTGAAAAGCGTGTCGCGTTCGATGAATTGCGCGGCGCCAGGCGCGCTGCAGGAGGCTTCCCGGAAGGCTCGCTCGCTCGCCTCGGTCTTTGAGGACATGCGCGAAATGATCAGGATCGGCGCCTATCGCGCCGGCGCCAATGCTGAGGTCGATCGCGCCATCGCGTTCAACACCCGGCTTGAAGAGTTTCTCTCGCAAGAGCGCAGCGCCTGCGTCGGTGCGGCGCAATCGGCGCGGGGGCTGATCGATATTCTCACACAAACGGAACGCGGCGAGAGCGGGGCGGCTGATCGATGATCGTCAATGAACGCGAGGGCGTAGCGCTCGCGAAACTCCTGAAAATTTCGCGACTGCAGGCCGATGAAACCGGACGCCGGATCGCCGAGCTTGAAGCGGCTCGCCGGAAAACGGACGTCACATTGGGGCAGCTCGCTGACGCGGTCTCTAGTGAAGAAGCCGCCGCCAAAGCGTCCGAGATTGTCGGCTTCACCCATCTTGCGGGATTTCTCGCCGGCGCCACCCAAAAGCGGGCGGCCCTCGAAGCGACAAAAACACAGATCGGCGCGCAAATTGAAATTGCGCGCGGCGAACTCGACGACCTGTTCACCGAGGCCAAAAAGCTCGAACATCTGGTTGAGAGGGCCCGCCTCGCCGTTGAACGCCGGGAGCGCAGGACCGAGGCCGGGTTGATGAGCGACGCCGCGATCGCGCGCTTCGTGCGCAAAAGCGGGCGTTAACCCGAAAACAACCTTTCTTGTCAAAGAGTTAAAGCGACGGGACCGCCCGCCGTTTCGCCGCCGGAATCATCCAAAGAAATTCGGCGGCTTGAGCCATTTGGTGTTTGACGCCGTCAATTTTTCCGTGTTATCCCATTAAATGTCGGAGAGTGGCGCCAAATGGCGCCTGCTTGCGGGTCTGCCTGGCGGCGGAACCGGAGGCGAGGGCGGAGTACGGGCGTGAAATTGCGGTCGCCGGAGACCTCTTTTCTGGGGTCTCACATCAATAAGATTGACGCCAAGGGACGCGTGGCCGCGCCCGCCGACTTCCGTCGCGCGCTCGATGGCGATCCTATTCGCGGATTTTATTGCCTTCCCTCTCTCAGGGGGCCTTTTCTCGAATGCGGCGGCGGCGATCTGATTTCCTTTTTCAAGGAAATGATCAGCGAGCTGCCCCCTTTCGATGAGGACAGGGAAGAGCTTGAAGCGCACCTTCTCGGCGAAGTGCGCTCGCTCGCTTTCGATACCGAAGGCCGGGTCGTCATTCCCGAAACGCTGCGAACGCATGCGGGGCTTTCAGACCGCGTCCTCTTTCAGGGTCGCGGCGAGACGTTCTGGATCTTGAACGCTGAAGGCGCGAGCGACCGGCTGGCGAAAGGCCGCGACCGCGCGAGGGCGGCGCTGCAAAGATTGCGCAATCCGAAAACGGCGGGGGCTGAATGAATTTCGCCGCTCACGCCCCGGTCATGCTGAACAAAGCCGTCGATGCTTTGGCGCCTCTCAATCACGGCGTTTATGTCGATGCGACTTTCGGCGGGGGCGGATATGCGCGCGCAATTCTCGCGCGCGCCAATTGCACCGTTTACGGATTTGATCGCGACCCGACGGCGGTTGATCGCGCGCGCGACTGGTCGCGCGCCTATGGCGGGCGCCTCGCACTCGTCAATCGGCCCTTCGCGGAAATCGAGCAAGGACTTGCCGATCTCAAAGTCGACGCGATCGACGGCATCGTCTTCGATCTAGGCGTGTCGTCGATGCAGCTTGATGAAGCGGCGCGCGGGTTTTCCTTCATGCGCGACGGCCCGTTGTCGATGCGCATGGATGGCGGCAAGCCCGATGCGGCCGATGTCGTCAACACGGCCGAGCCGGGCGATCTCGCTGCGATCTTCAAGTTCTATGGCGAGGAAAAACGCGCGGGGCGCATCGCGCGCGCTATCGTCGAAGAACGCCTTACCGCGCCGATTGAAACGACGGGACGGCTTGCAGAGATCGTAAAGCGCGCGTCGCCGCCGCACCGCGAGGATAGGATCCATCCCGCGACGCGCGTCTTTCAGGCGCTCCGGATTTTTGTAAACGATGAACTGGCGCAGCTCGCAAAGGCGCTGGTCGCCGCTGAGAAATTGCTGCGCCCGGCGGGGCGGCTCGTCGTTGTGACGTTCCATTCTCTTGAAGATCGCATCGTGAAGCGCTTTCTCGTCGAACGGTCAGGGGCGGCAGCCAACCCGTCGCGCCATGCGCCGGCGGCTGAAAAGCCCGTTGCGACGTTCAAACTTCTCAACGGCAAACCGGACGCGCCCTCGGACGCTGAAGTTTCAGAAAACCCGCGCGCGCGATCGGCGAAAATGCGCGCGGCGATCAGAACCTCAACGGCGCCGATCGGCGGCGATTACCGCGCCTTCATTCCAAGCCTGACGCTGTCGCGTCCTCTTTCCATAGGGAGCTGAACCAATGCTTCGATTTTCGATGTTGCTCCTGTGTCTGATTTTGGCGGCGGCCGCCGCCGGCCGCTACAAGGCCGACGCCGCCGTTCGGGAAATGCGCAGCGAGCTTCGCCAGCTGGATCGCGCGAAGACGGATGAATTGTCGAAAATACAAGTTCTCCGCGCGGAAGTCGCTTATCTTGAAAGCCCTGAAAATCTTTCAGCAATCGCGACGGCGATGACAGAGCTTGAGCCGTTGACCGGCGCGCAATTGTTGACGGCGGAGGACTTCGAGATCGCCCTCAGCGGCGGGAAAGAAGATCAGCATCCGATCGCCTCGGCGACGGAGCGAAATGTAGATGTCGCGCAAATCGAGACGGTTGCGCTCCGGTAAAGAGGCCTATGCTCAAGAAAGCGACCAAACCCAAAGCGCGATGCACGGTGGTCGAGGAATGCGATCATCGGGGCGCAGGATCGTCCTCGAGAATCGCCGCCAAAAGCCGGCGGTCGCGGACAATCGGCGTCGCCCGGCGCCGCATCGGCATGTGCGCTGTTGCGTTTTCTCTCGCCTTTGGGTTTCTCGGCGTCAGGCTCGGCGTGGTGTCGCTCGGGCCGGCGGATCAATCCGTCCGTACGGCCGCTGCAATCGGCGGCGATCCTGACCGGCGCGAGATCGTCGATCGCAACGGCGTGCTGCTTGCGGTCAATCTTCCGATGCGTTCGCTTGAAATCGCCGGGCGAGAAGTCTGGGACGCGCACGAGACGGCGACTTCGATCGCAAACGTGTTTCCGAATGTCGATGCGGCGGCGCTTGAAGAAAAACTCGCGGCCGGACGTTATGTTGAAATTCAGGATAAGTTGACGCCGGGGCAGGAGGCTGCGGTTTTCGCGCTCGGGCTGCCGGGCGTTCGCTTTGCGCCGCGCACGCGCCGCTTTTACCCGCAAGGAAAATCCGCGTCGCATGTGATCGGGCACACCGAGGCCGGCAAAGGCGGCGTCATGGGGCTTGAGCACGTCCTCAATGACTGGCGCCAGAAAGGCCCGCTGACAGCGTCGATCGACACTCGCGCGCAGCAAATCCTTGAACAGGAACTGTCGGCGTCGCTCGAGAAATATCACGCCAAAGCCGCCTCAGGCGCGGTGATGAACGTGGCGACCGGCGAAATCATTGCGCTCGCGAGCCTTCCAGATTTTGACCCCAATGCGCCCGGCGCCTCGCCGGCTGATTTCCGCCGCAATCGCGCCGTTTACGACCGCTATGAGCTTGGCTCCGCTTTCAAATTGTTCACGGCGGCGGCGGCGCTCGAAGCCGGCGTCGCACACGAGAATTCAACCTATGACGCGCGCGGGTCTTATAAAGTCGCCGACAAGATCATTCGGGATTTCCACGGCGAGAACCGGATGCTGACCTTGTCTGAGGTCGTCCAATATTCCTCCAATATCGGCGCGGCGCGGATCGCGGCCGATCTCGGCCCTGACCGGCAAAAGGCGGCGCTGAAGGATTTTGGAATGCTCAGCGCGCTGCCGATCGAACTTGCAGAACGTCGCTCGCCCGAACTTCCTCGTCAGTGGGGTCCGGTGGAGGCGGCGACGATTTCCTATGGTCATGGAATATCGGTGACGCCGCTGCATCTCCTCGCGGGGGTCTCCAGCATCGTCAATGGAGGCGTCTATCGCGCGCCGACATTTCTAAAGACGGACGAAGCGCGGAGCGGCAAGCGTGTCGTCAGCGAAAAAAACAGCCTCGTCATGCGCCGCGTGATGCGGCGGGTCATTGAAAGCGGCACGGCGAGCCTTGCTGAAGCGCCCGGATATTTCGTCATCGGCAAAACGGCGACGGCGGAAAAACCCTCACATGGCGGTTACGACCGCAATGCGCGCCTGTCGACATTTGTCGGCGCGTTTCCCGGCTACGATCCGCAATTCGCCGTCATCGTCACTTTCGATGAACCGCAGGCGGTCGAGGGCACCTGGGGCTACGCGACGGCG
>JBBTJH010000248.1:0-12229 GCA_038059555.1 Pseudomonadota bacterium
TCGCGCTCAACTATCTCGGCTACAGCTGGGTCGAGCGCGGGATCAATCTCGATGAAGCCTTCAAGCTGATCGAAAAAGCGGCGGCGCTTCGCCCGCAATCGGGCGCGATCATCGACAGTCTCGGCTGGGCGCATTACCAGCGCGGCGACTACAAGGAAGCGCTGCCGCATCTGGAAAATGCGGCCGCGCTCGAGCCAGCTGATCCGACTGTGACGGAGCACCTCGGCGACGTCTATTGGCGCCTTGGCCGCGAGGTGGAGGCGCGCTTCCAATGGACGCGCGCGCTCGAGCTGGAGCCGTCGGACCGCGCCCGCGCGGGGCTTGAAGAAAAACTGAAATCCGGCCTCAAGCCCCAATCTGCGGCGACCGCGCAACAATGATCACGGAAATCGCGCCGGCGAAGATCAATTTGTATCTTCATGTCGGCGCTCAGCGCCGCGACAAGCTGCATGATCTTGAAAGCGTTTTTGTTTTTGCCGACGGCGGGGACGTGTTGACGGCTGAGGCCGCCGGGACGCTGACGCTTGAGCTGACGGGACCGTTCGCGACCGCGCTGAGGAACGAGCCGGTCGAAAAAAACCTGGTGATGCGCGCAGCAAGGCTTCTGAAAGAAACATTCGAGGTCAGGGCCGGCGCGCGTCTTGTTCTCGACAAGCGTCTGCCGATCGCCTCGGGCATTGGCGGAGGGTCAGCCGACGCCGCCGCTGCGCTGCGGGCGCTGGTTCGCCTCTGGGGGCTCCGCGTTACCGGGCCGGAACTGCGCCGCCTCGCGTTTTCTCTCGGCGCCGATGTCCCGGCTTGCCTCGACCGTGCGCCCACCCATGTCGGCGGCGCCGGCGAGGTCCTGTCGCGGGGGCCCCTTCTGCCGCCGCTCTGGGTCTGCCTCGTCAATCCGCAGGTTCCGATGCCGACAGGGCCGGTTTTTCGCGACTTTGACGCCGCGAGCCCGCGACCCTCGGCGCCTCTAAAAGTCAGTCTCGCCGGCAACGGGTATCGGGCGGTCAGGCGTCTCCTCGACAACACTTGCAACGATCTCGAGGCGTTTGCCATTCATCGCCAATCCGTGGTCCAAACCGTCATCGGACGGCTCGCCAGCCGGCCGGGCGCTCTTGGCGCCCGGATGTCGGGTAGCGGGGCGACTGTGTTTGGCCTGTTTACCTCCGCCGTCGCAGCTGCGCGGGCCGGACGGGATATGGCGGGGAGAGGCTGGTGGTCGATGAGCGCGCCGCTCTGCGCGCCGGATCGGTCGCGGTCAGGGTGGTGTTCTAGATGACGACGGCGGCGGCGATCTTGATCTTCTCGGCGGCGTTAATAGCGGCGATCGCCTCCTACGCCATAGCCAGGCTTGCCGTCAGCTTGAACCTTTTTCCGGATCGTCCGAACGGGCGATCGAGCCACAAGGCGGCGACGCCGCGCGCTGGCGGTTTTGCGATTTTCGGCGGTTTTGCGATCGCGATGCTGTTGATGATCGCGCTGCAATGGACGAACGGCGAAGGCGCCGACTACGCTGCAACGCTTGCGCTCGGCTTTGGCGCGTTCGCGTTCGGCGCTGTCGACGATGCGCGATCTCTCGGCGCGCGGCTAAAGCTCGCGCTTCAAATCGCGCTGGCCCTCGGGTTCATCGCCGTATTCGGTGCGGTGGAGACTATCCCCGCGCCCTTCATTGGCGAGCTTCGCCTTGGCGCCGCAGCGATCCCGCTGACAGCGCTCTGGATCGTCGGTTTCATGAACGCCTTCAATTTCATGGACGGGATCAACGGCATTGCCGGCGCTTGCGCCCTGTTCGCCCTGTCGGCGCTCGCGATTATGGGCGCGGCGGGCGAAGGGGTGTGGGCGGCGCCCGCGATATTTCTCGCGGCGGCGCTGCTCGGCTATCTCCCGCTCAATTTTATCAGCGGGCGCATCTTCATGGGCGATTGCGGCAGCCAGTTTGTCGGCTTCATGATCGCCGTTCTGGCGACGCTTTCCGGCAATGCCGACAGCGCAGCGGCGCCGTTGTCGCGGATGTTTATCCCGATCGTCTTTCTGCCTTTTATCGTCGATGTCGCGTTCACGCTGTCGCACCGACTCCGGCGCGGCCGCAACATACTCGAAGCGCATAACGAACACGTCTATCAGCTGCTGGTGAGAATGGGGAGATCGCATCAGGCGGTCGCGACGCTTTATCTGACGGGGGTTGTGCTTTCGACCGCTGTTGCAATCGCCGTCAACGGACGAGCGCCAAGCGTTCAGTACGCTGGCGCGTTAGGGCTTATTGTGTTGATGGTCGCGCTCTCGGCGATGGCGGTCCGGCGGGCGGGCGCTGCGGGCTTGCTGACTAACGTTGCTGAGGAACCGATGTCACCGCCGGCCGAACAATCAGCCCAGCGCCCCGCCGCAGCAGAATAAGCGCGCCGCGCCGGCGATCCGGGCTTTCGCGGTGAAGAGCAATCAGGAAATTCGGGACGCCGACAAAACGGTGAGTTCGGCAAGCGTCGCGCTCACCTCATTCTGCGGCGCGCGGCCAATATCTTCCACCGCGCGAGCGGCATAACGGCGCGCGCAGACGAAGGTGTCCTCAAGCGCGCGCGTCGAGATGATCAGGCGCCGCGCCTGTTCAAAATCCTCGGGCCGTTGAATGCCGTCCGCGATGGTGCGCTTCCAGAAATCACGATCCGCTGGCGTCGCGCGATCAAGGGCGTAAACGACCGGAAGGGTCATCTTGCCCTCGCGAAAATCGTCGCCGACTGACTTGCCCAAAGATTTCTCGCGGCCGGAATAATCGAGCGCATCATCGACAAGCTGATAGGCGATGCCGAGATTGCGGCCGAAGGAGCGCATCGCTTCTTCGCCGCGGTGATCGGCGCCGGCGATGACGGCGCCGGCCTGTGCGGCCGCTGCAAAGAGGGCGGCCGTCTTCGATTCAACAACCGCCAGATACATCTCAAAAGTCGCTTCGAGGTTCTTTTGCGTCGCGAGTTGCAAGACCTCTCCCTCGGCGATGACGCCGGCCGCGCGCGAGAGGATTTGCAATACCCGGAGGCTTCTTGCCGACACCATCAATTCAAACGCCTGTGAAAACAGGAAATCGCCGACCAGGACGCTTTCCTTGTTTCCCCAGATCATGTTGGCGGTCTCTTCGCCGCGCCGCAAAGCCGACGCATCGACGACGTCGTCATGGAGGAGCGTGGCGCCATGGATGAGTTCGACCGCCGCCGCCAATTTGATGTGATCGTCGCCGCGATAGGAGAAGAGACGCGCCGCCGCGAGCGTCAGGATCGGGCGCAATCTTTTGCCGCCGGCGTTGATGAGATGGCCCGCGATATCCCCGATCATCGGGGTCTGCGAGCGCATGGCGCTGAAGATCGCCTTGTTAACGAGGCCAAGCTCGTCGTCGCAAAGCGCACGCAGATCCGCGACCGCAGACGAAAAATCGCGCGCGCCTGTCGCGGCGGACGCAGCGACGACGGTGTTGGCCTGAGAAGAAATCGCGAGATCCACGCGCGTGCGCCAGTCCTTATGCTCAGCCGAGATTGGGCTTGCCGCCTGCTCGGGTCAAGGCGAGCTCTTGCGGCCGATTGGGCCGCAGCAGCGGCGTCTGCGGCCTTTTGTCCGGGAGCTGAGGCGTTTGGAAGTCACATTTAGACGAGGTGATCGACGAGCGGAGGCTGAGGGGCGCTGAATTGGCGCGCCCGCGCCGTCAGGCGATTGCGCAAGCGTGCGGCAAGACGGTAGTCTTGGCGGTCAGCCGCGCTACTGGCGGCGATGAACAAGGAAGGATCGAGATGGGTCCGACGTCAGGGATAATGGCTGGCCTCATCGTCGTCGGCGTCGGTGTTGCGCTCTATCGCCTCGCGCAGCGCAAAACCGAAGAATTGCGGACGGCGATTGAAGAAATTCGCCGCGGCGGCTCTGGCGGCGATCGCGTTATCGAGCTTGAAAAAGATCCGGCGACCGGCGTTTACCGTCGTCGCGGCTGAACGCTTAACGGAAGGTCGTTCAGACATTGGATCGCCCGGCGCCGACACGGCTCGCCTTCATCGATTTTGAAGCTTCCGGCCTTGGCGCCAAAACTTGGCCTATCGAGGTCGGCTGGGCGTTTGAAGACGGCGCGGGCGAGTCCTTCCTGATTAGTCCCGCTCCTGAATGGTCGATGGACGCTTGGGACCCGCGCGCCGAACGGCTGCATGGCATCTCGCCGAAAATGCTGAGCGATCTTGGGGTGAACGCCTCCGTCGCGTGCGATCGCCTCACAAAGGCGCTGGGCGGCTTTGATGTTTATTCAGATGCGCCGGACTGGGACGGGTACTGGCTGATGCGGCTTTTTGACGTCGCCAGCCGGAAATCCCCCATTCGCCTCAAGGATTTCATCTCGTTGATGCCGTCGGTGAGTGCGGATCAAAAATCGGCGTTGCTGGCGCGCGCCGACAAAGAAGCGCCGCGCCGTCACCGGGCGGGGGAGGATGCTCTGCATCTTGCCTCTCTTTATCGTCTGGCGGCCGGGCGCGGCGGCGATTAATCGGACAACATGACAGTAGAAGCCCAAGACTTTGCGCGCCGGCGCGTCATGGTTGCGATACCGGGCGGCGAAATGTCCGTCTTGCGCTATGGCGAGAAAGGCGCGCCGCCCCTGTTATTTGCGCACGCGAACGGATTTTGCGCCTCCGCCTACCGGCAGATGTTTGAAGCGTTGGGGCCTCGGTTCGATATCTTCGGCGTCGATCTGCGCGGGTACGGCGCGACCAGTTTGCCGATCGATCCCAACACTCATCACAGCATGGACATTTTCGCCGACGACGTCCGCGCGCTCCTGTCGGCGCTGACGGAGCGCTTTGCCATCGCGCAAAAATGGGTGCTCGCCGGCCACAGCCTTGGGGGCGCGACGGTGACGCTGGCGGCGGTCGGGCGCGGAGATATCGCAGCCTTAAGGCTGATCGAACCGGTCGCCATGCCATGGCGCTTGGCGCTGCTGGCGCGGTCGCCGCTATGGCGGGTGATCAAGTCGGATCTGCCGCTTGTTCGGGCGGCGCGCGGCCGGCGGGCGGTCTGGGCGGACCGCGCGAGCGTTAAATCCAGCTACGCCACGAAGCCCTTCTTTTCGACCTGGGCGGAGGGCGCCCTTGACGACTATCTGGCGGATGGACTGCGTGAGCGCGGAGACGGCGTCGAGCTTTCCTGCTCGCCTGCGTGGGAAGCGGCGACGTTCGCCGGACAGGCGCACGATTTCTGGTCGGCGATCAAAAAAGCCCCGGCGCCGGTGACGGTTCTGGCGGCCGATCACAAGACGACGACTGTGCCGGGGCCATCCATCCACACTCTCGAAAAGCACGGCGTTACCGTGGTCCGGGCGCCCGGAAACACCCACCTTATCCCGCTCGAGAGCCCAAAATTCGCCGCCGATTTTCTTGCCGGAACATAAGTCGCGCCCGTCCGCCCTTGGAGGAGGGGACTGTTTTTGCTAAGGCCTCCCGCAACCGACCGCCCCGGGGGGCGGCAGGCGCCGCTTCGCGGCGCTGTTTCGTGCGCTTACCGAGGGAAAATCTCATGAGCCAGACGCAAGACGCGCCGCATATCACCGGCAAGATGTTTTTGTTCGAGCGGCCGGAGCTGCTCACCCGAGAACAGCACGGAAATCTCGGCGTCGGGCCCGCGCCAAAACCTTTCCAATTTTGCACCAAAATCCGGGCGGTGCCGTTGACGATCTCCGAAATTCCAGAAGCGAGCAAGTTTTACCCGGTCATTTTCATGTCGCAGCAAGATCCGGTTCCGCTCGCTGTCGTCGGGTTGCACAGCGACTTCAATCTCTTCGTGGATGACGACGGCAATTGGGAGCAAGGAGCTTATATTCCCGGCTATGTTCGCCGCTATCCTTTTGCGCTAGCGGGCGAAGCGGGGGGCGACCGGATGGCGCTCGTGATCGATCGCGCTTACGCGGGCGTTTCCGCGCAAGGCGCCGTCAAACTGTTCGACGACGGACAGATGAGCGATTTCGTAAAGCAGGCGATGGAATTCGCACGAACTTATGAAACCGACAAGCGCCTTACCGAGCAGGTGATGGCGGGATTGAAGGAATTCGACATCATCCAGACGCAAACTGCGCAATTCACACCTACCGGTGGTTCGGAACCTCGGCCCTTCGCGCAATATGCGGGTATCGATGAGCAGAAGCTTCGCGAAGTCCCTGATGATCGCTTTTTAGAGCTTCGTCGCAGGAACGTGCTTCCGATCATTTATTCACATCTTATTTCGCTTGGAAATTGGCGCAGCCTGCTCGTTCGCCGTATGCGTCGGTTCAATTTGAGCGAAATCGAGGCAATCGGAGCGCCGACGGTTTCCTGAGCTCTCCAGAGCTTTCCCACGTTTTTCACGTCTCAGCGAGAATACCCTCATCGCCCGCCGGTCGTATTGGCCGCGCGGGCGGTCTCGCGTAAGGAGGGCGCCATGAAGACCCTTCTCGGTGCAATCGTCCTTGCGCTGACGGCTCTGCCGGCGGCGGCGTCAAGCGTCGTCACCGATCATGCGCGCACGGGCTTGATCGCGGAAACGGATGGGGTTGCGCCGGGCGGCGCCCTCTCGCTCGCCTTCGCGCAAGAGCTTCAAAGCGGCTGGCACGTTTATTGGGAAAATCCGGGCGATTCAGGCTTGCCGCTTGATTTCAAGTGGACGCTGCCCGCCGGCGCCGCCGCTGGCGCGATCCTTTATCCGGCGCCGCACCGGATCGCGATCGGGCCCTTGGTCAATTTCGGCCATGAAGGCGCGCCTGTCTTTCTGACCAGCGTCACGGCGCCCTCCGACGCCGTGATCGGGTCGTCGCTTGAGATCGCGCTTGAAGCGACCTGGCTCATTTGCGCCGATATCTGCGTGCCGGAAACCGGCGTCTTTCAGCTATCGGTTCCGGTTGTCGCGGCTCCTGCGGCAGATCCGGCGGAGGTCGGGCTCTTCGCGCGCGCGCGCGCCGCGATGCCGGCGCCCTATGAGGGGGGCGCCTCATTCTCTGTGAGCGGAGAAAAATTGACGCTGCGTCTCGAGGGCGCGCCGGCGGCGGAAGGGGCTTATTTTTTTCCGCTCACCCCCAACATTTCCGAACCCGCAGCGATCCAGAAGCTGGAGCGCAAGGGCGATGTTGCGACGCTGTCGATAAAAGGAGGGAGCGAGCTTTCCGCTCTCGGCGAGGAACTCGGGGGCGTCGTTGAATTCGGCGACGGGGACGCGCGTCAGGCGTTTGCCCTGTCGGCCCAGCGGTCCGGAGAAGCGATGGGCGGCGCCGCTAGCGTGCAGGGCTCTCTGCTCGGTTTGCTGGCGGCCGCGTTTCTCGGCGGCGCTTTTCTCAATCTGATGCCTTGCGTCTTTCCGATCCTTTTCGTCAAAGCCGCGTCGATGGCGAAATCGGCGAGCGGCGAGAAATCAATTCTGCGCCGCCACGGCCTTCTTTACGGCGCTGGCGTCATGGCGAGTTTTACCGTGCTCGGCGGTGTGTTGCTTGCGCTGCGCGCCGGCGGGGAACAGATCGGCTGGGGCTTTCATCTACAGTCGCCGGCGGTGATTGCGATTTCCGCCTATGTGCTGTTCGCGGTCGGCCTCAATTTCGCGGGCGTCTTTCATGTCGGCTCAAGCCTGCAAAATGTCGGTTCTGATCTTGTTGCGGGAAAGGACGGCGACTTTCCGGCGTTCATGACCGGCGTCCTTGCGGTGGTCGTGGCGGCGCCATGCGTTGGTCCGTTTCTGACGGCGCCGGTTGGCGCGGCGGCGGTGTTGCCGCCGGTCGAAGGCTTTTCAATCTTCATGGCCATGGCGGCGGGTCTTGCAGCCCCCTATGTCGCGCTATCTTTTGCGCCGGGCCTTGCCCGGGCGCTGCCGAAGCCCGGCCCGTGGATGGTGCGGTTCCGTCAGGTTCTTTCCCTGCCGGTTTTCTCCGCCGCCGCTTATTTTCTCTGGGTTCTCTCCGCGCAGGCCGGTCAGAACGGCCTGGCGTTGGGGTTCATGGGCCTCCTCTCGATCGCTGCCGCCGCCATCTTGTGGGAATGGCGCGGCCAGTCCCCTTGGGCGAAATTCGCCGCCCTTGGCGCGCTCGCCCTCGCGATTGCGCCGCTGGCGCTGGCGCGTCCCGTCGAGGCGGGAGCAAAGGATGGAACAATCGCCTATGACCCGGCGGATGTGGCCGCGCGCCGCGCGGCGGGGGAGCCGGTTTTCATCGATTTCACGGCCGCCTGGTGCGTCACCTGTCAGGTGAACAAGCTGACGGTTTTATCCTCGCCGAAGGTGAAAGCTGCGTTTGCGGCGAACAACGTCGCCTTTATCGTTGCCGACTGGACCAATCGCGACCCCGAAATCGAGCAGGCGCTTGCGTCTTTCGGGGCCAATGGCGTGCCGCTCTACGTCTTTTATCCGTCTGGCGAGGAGGCGGTGATCCTTCCCCAACCCCTCTCAGAGAGGTCGGTGATTTCCGCGATTGAGGGAGGCGGCCCCTAGCGGGCGGCGAGGGTCATCAGCTCGACATCGAGCGGTCGCACGTTCATCTCTGCGGCCTTAAAGCCGAAGATCGCCGTCACGGCGAGGGTGACAACGAGGTTGCGAACGATGCGTCCGGCGATGCGGCGGTTTTGACCTGACATGCTCATGGCAGTGCATTTACGGCGCCAACATTAAAATCCGTTGAGACGCTTCCTTAAAATCCATATCAGTTGCAGCAGGCGATTGAGGCGCGCTGACCGCCTAGCGCATCAGGCGTGATTTAAGAATCACGCCTGATGCGCTAGCATCTTGATCTGGCGCGCCTTTGCGCACGAAACCGGTTTCCACTTTCGCGCCCGGCGCGCTTAGGGTTAATGGGGCGATGACAGAGATCACGAAAAGCAAAGCATGGCGCCGTCTTGAAGCGCTGGCGCTTGGGTTGGATCAGCGCCGAACGATCGATTTGTTCGGCGCCGACCCCGGCCGGGCGGCGGCGTTCTCGCTGGAGGCTGCCGGCCTTTACCTCGATTATTCAAAAAATCGGGTCAGCGCTGAAGCGATGACCGCGCTTGGCGATCTGGCGCGTGAGGCCGGGCTTTCCGGCGCGATCGGCCGTATGGTTGCCGGCGAGAAAATCAACACGACCGAGAACCGTGCGGCTCTTCACGTCGCGCTCCGCGATTTTTCGGGGCGGGCTTATCTTGTCGATGGCGAGAACGTCGCCCCGTCGATAGCGACGGTGCGCGAGAAAATGAAATCCTTCGCCGGACGTTATGAGCGCGGCGAGCTCAAGGGTTTTTCCGGTGCACCGATTGATACGGTTGTGAACATTGGCATTGGCGGCTCCGATCTCGGGCCGTTGATGGCGGTCGAAGCGCTGAGGCCGTATTGGCTGCAGAACAGACGCTGCTTTTTCGTGTCGAATATCGACGGGCAACATCTTGCCGATATTGTGACGGAGCTCGATCCTGCAAGAACGCTGTTCATCGTCGCGTCAAAGACCTTCACGACGCAAGAAACCATGACGAACGCGCATAGCGCGCGCGGCTGGTTTCTCGCCAATGGCGGCAAGAGCGATGAAATCGCCAAACACTTCATCGCGCTATCGACCAATGCGAAAGCCGTGATGGAGTTCGGCATCGCGCCTGAAAACATGTTCGAATTCTGGGATTGGGTCGGTGGGCGCTATTCGATGTGGTCGGCGATCGGCCTTTCGATCGCGCTCCAATGCGGGTGGACGGCTTTTGAAGCGCTGCTTAAAGGCGCGAGCGCGATGGACGAGCATTTTCGCACTGCCCCGCTTGACGCGAACATGCCGGCGATCCTCTCGCTTATCGGCGTTTGGAACAGGAATTTCATGAACGCCGCGTCGCAGGCGGTTCTCCCTTATGATCAGCATCTTCACCGTCTGCCGGCGTTTTTGCAGCAGCTCGACATGGAATCGAACGGCAAGTCGGTGACGGCGTCCGGCGCCAAGGTGAGCTGCGCAACGGGCCCGGTTATTTTCGGCGAGCCGGGAACCAACGGCCAGCACGCTTTCTATCAGCTCATTCATCAGGGAACGGACGTTGTCGCCTGCGACTTCATCGCCGCCGCAAAGTCCGCCTCGCCGCTTTCCGATCACCATGAAAAGCTGCTCGCGAATTTCCTCGCGCAGACCGAAGCCTTGATGCTCGGCAAAAGCGAGAGTGAGGCGCGCGCCGAATTGGCGGCGGAAGGAAAGAGCGCCGCCGAAATCGACCGCCTCGCGCCGCACAAGGTTTTCCCGGGCGATCGCCCGACCAATTCGATTTTGATGGAGCGCTTGACGCCGCAAACAGTCGGCGCACTCGTCGCTCTCTACGAGCACAAGATCTTTTGTCAGGGCGTCCTCTGGGGGATCAATTCCTTCGACCAGTGGGGCGTCGAGCTTGGGAAGGCGCTGGCGAAGGAAATCCTTCCCGAAATTGCAGCGCTCGGGAAGACGAAGCCCGCGCCGAAAGCCCATGACGGATCGACGCGGCGCCTGATTGAAAAGATCAACACCCTGCGCGCGACATAGAGGAGAAATCCCGATGACCGGAAAATTCCTGATTGCAACGCTCGCTCTGCTCGCGCTCGCCGCTTGCGACCGCAAGACGCCAAAGCCGATCGTGCCGCCCGCCGCCGAAGCGCCGGAAAGCCAGGCGCCTACCAGCGAACAAACGCGAAGCGATGCTGCCGCGCAGGCGGAACCGCCCGCTGTCGCGGCGCCCATCGAAACGCTTGCCGATTCAGTTGACTGGCCGGCGACGAAGCTGCACGCGAAAATCGTCACCTCAAAAGGCGACATGCTGGTCGATCTTTATCCGGAGCAAGCGCCCAAAACCGTCGCGAATTTCGTGCAATACGCCAAAGACGGCCATTATGACCGGCTCATCATTCACCGTGTCGTCGAGGGCTTCGTCATTCAGGGCGGCGGCTTCAACAAATATTTCAACGAGCGCCCGACGCGCGATCCCATTCCCTATGAAGGCGATAATGGCCTCAAGAATTACCGGACGACGCTCGCCATGGCGCGCACGAGCGATCCCGGCAGCGCGGCGGCGCAATGGTTCGTCAATCTGCGCGACAACAACGAGAAGCTCGACCATTATGTGAACGATCTCGGGCCCCGGTACGGCTATGCGGTTTTCGGCCGCGTCGTCGAAGGGATGGACGTCGCCGATGCGATCGGCGTCATGCCGACCGGGGCAGGCGGGCCGTTCCCGTCGGAAGTCCCGGCGGAAACCGTTACCATCAGCCGCGTCGATATCATCGAGGATGCGCAATAGCGCGCCGGGCGCGAAAGTGGAAACCGGTATCGCGCGCAAAGGCGCGCCAATAAAGCGCGGCGTTGCGCGGGGCGGCGCCATCGGCTATCCCCGCGTCCATGGCGAAAAAAGAAAAGACATTCAGGCCGAAGGCGCGGGTTCCGCGCGGATTTCGCGATCGTTTTGGCGCGGAGATCGCCGCCGAACGCGACATGCTGGCGCGGATTTCCGCCGTCTACGAATCGTTCGGCTTCGATCCGCTCGAAACGCCGGCGTTTGAATACACCGATGCGCTCGGCAAGTTTCTCCCCGACATCGATCGCCCCAATCAGGGCGTCTTTTCGCTGCAGGACGATGACGAGCAATGGATGAGCTTGCGCTACGATCTGACGGCGCCGCTCGCGCGGTATGTCGCTGAAAATTACGACGGGCTCGCCAAACCCTTTCGCCGATACGCGGTCGGCCCCGTCTGGCGCAACGAAAAGCCGGGCCCGGGGCGCTATCGCCAGTTCACGCAGTGCGACGCCGACACCGTCGGCGCGCCAGCGCCCCATGCCGACGCAGAAATGTGCATGCTGTTCGCCGAGGTTATCGAAGCGGCAGGCGTTTCAAAAGGCGATTTTGTCATCCGCGTCAGCAATCGCAAAATCGTCGACGGCCTATTTGAGAAAATCGGGCTCGCGGGCGAGGGCGATGCGGCGACGCGCCTTAACGTCATGCGCTCGATGGACAAGTTCGACCGCCTTGGCGAGGCGGGCGTCAGGCAATTATTGGGCGGCGGCCGGAAAGACGACAGCGGCGACTTCACCAAAGGCGTCGGGCTTGATGAGGCGAAGATCGAGAGCGTCCTTGGGTTTTTGACTGCGACGGTTGCGGGCGGAAACGCGGCGACGCTTGAAAAAATCGGCGCAGTTCTCGGCGCGACGCAAAGCGGCGCTGCCGGCATCGCCGAGCTTGCCGCAATCGCCAGTCAGATCCTCACCCGCCACCGGGGATCGATCGCGCTCGATCTCTCGATCATTCGCGGC
>JBBTJH010000248.1:12239-15128 GCA_038059555.1 Pseudomonadota bacterium
CCCGGTATTTGAAGCGGACCTCACCTTCGAAGCGCTGGACGACAAGGGCCGCCCTGTTCGTTTTGGTTCGGTCGGCGGCGGCGGGCGCTATGACGGCCTCGTCGAGCGCTTCAAGGGCGTTGAAGTGCCGGCGGTCGGAATTTCGGTCGGCGTCTCGCGCCTGTTGTCGGCTCTGGAATTGAAACGCGGCACGGGCGCTGACGCCAAAGGCCCCGTCGTCATTCTCGCACTCGAAAACGATCAGATGGCGGACTATCAGGCGATGGCGGCGGAATTGCGCGGGGCCGGCATTCGCGCTGAGGTTTATCTCGGCGGCTCGAATTTCGCCAAGCAGCTTAAATACGCCGACAAGCGCGGCGCGCCTGTCGCGATCATTCAAGGCGGGGACGAGCGCGCCAAGGGCGAAGTGACGGTCAAAGACCTCGTGCTCGGCGCGGCTCTCTCCAAGAAAATTGAAGACAACGCCGAGTGGCGTGAATCGCAAGCCGCGCAGACCAGCGTTCCACGCGCAAAACTCGTCGAAGAAGTGAAAAAGGCGCTCGCGCGCCGAAGCTGAGAGCTGTTACGCTGCGCGCAGCTTTTTCAAAACCAGCGATTTTTTCGGCGTCGCGCCGCCGGGGCCGCGCGGGGCGCCACGGCTCGCGCGCTCGATGATGTCGCGCGCCAGCATCGGGGCTTCTGACCGGAACTGCGTCTTGCCCTCAGCGTCGACATAAATGACGTAAAAGCCTTCTTCGGCGTTCATCGCATGACGAAGCAATGAGGCGTCAAGCCAGTCCATCTGCTCGCCGTTTTTGGTCGGACGCGCCTGACCGTAGACCTCGATAACGGAGACGTCCTCGCGGATCAGCGCAGCGATCGCCGGCTTTAACAGGCGCCGCTGCATGCGGCAGGGATTGTGGTTGGCGGTCGGGCCGATAATGAACAGCGTATTTTTCGGCGAAAAGCGCTTGGGCTCGGCTTCCATGATCGCCGCCTTGATGTCGGCAAGGGGCAAGGGTCCGCGACCGGCGAAATACGCGATCGCGCCGAAGATGATGCAGGTCGCCAGAATGAGCAGCGTTAGCCCCATGGGGAAACCCTAGCCAATCGTCGTTGACGACGCGTTAACGAAATTCCCACAGCTGTCCATACGGGCGACAAATCGCTGATTTTGCAGCGAAGTTCCGCGCTCGCGCCTCAGAACAAGGGTGATTTCAGCCCTTTGCGCCAGGCGATCGTCTGGGCGATCCCGTCGGCGAGCGAGGTTTTCGGGTCATAGCCGAGCAAGGTGCGCGCCTTCGTAATATCGGCCCAAGTGCGTTCAACGTCGCCCTTCTGCATGCCCTTGAAGACCTTCTTCGCCTCGATCCCTAGTTCCTTTTCAAGGAGAGCAACCATCGTCATCAGCTCCTCCGGGCGGTCATTGCCGAGATTGAAGACACGGTGAAAAGCGTCATCGGCGCCGGGGGGATGCGCTGCCGCCGCGAGAACGCCGGCGACGATATCGTCAACGAAGGTGAAGTCGCGCCCCATCCGGCCTTCGTTGAAAATCTCGATCGGCTCGCCCTTCAGCATTTTCTCGGTGAAGATCAGATAGGCCATATCGGGCCGGCCCCAGGGGCCATAGACAGTGAAAAAGCGAAGGCCCGTCAGCGGCATCGAATAAAGCCGGGCGTAGGAAGACGACATCGCCTCGTTGGCTTTTTTCGTCGCGCCGTAAAAAGACACCGGCTGATCGGTGCGGTCGGTTTCAGAAAACGGCGTCTTCGTATTTGCGCCGTAAACGGACGAAGACGACGCGTAGACAAGGTGCGGGACTTTCTTATGCCGGCCAAGCTCCAGCAGCGACAAATGCCCGTCGAGGTTTGACCGCGCATAGGCAAACGGGTTCTCGATCGAATAGCGCACGCCCGCTTGCGCGGCGAGGTGAATGATCGCGTCGAAGGCGCCGCTCGCTGCGCCCGTCAGCGCCGCGTGATCGGCGATATCGAGCTCGTGGAATGAAAATCCCTTGCGCGGGATGAGGCGCTCAAGGCGCGCGCGTTTCAGCGCTGTTGGGTAATAGCTGTTCAAATTATCGACGCCGACGACCTCGTCGCCGCGATCAAGCAGCGCGGCCGAGGTCGCCGCGCCGATAAAGCCTGCCGCTCCAGTCACCAAAATGCGCATCGATTGTCCGTTGTTCCGAGAGGCGAGCGTTTCTCACTCCCCGGCGGGCTTGCTCAGCATTTCGTCGTGCAAGCCCTCGGGAAGCGTCCGCCGTCTATGCAACATCAGCGCCGAAATCGCCAGCATGGCGGCCGCGATGCCGTAAAAGGCGAGCGAAGGATTGGCGCCCGTATTGGTGATGGCGAGGGTCGCAAGCGATCCTGGAATGGCGAAAACGGCGTTGGTGAAGACGCCCGCCGCCATGATGCGGGCCCGGACCTGGGCGGGCGCCCGGCGCTGCACGGCCGCCTGCAGAGGGGCGATATAAACGCCCATCAACGCCGATGTCGCGATGAACAGCAAAACCAACATCAAGCCCGGCGCGGTCGTGAACAGGGCCGCCGTGCTCAGCTTTTCGCCCTCGGGCGCGGCCGCCATCGGCGTCAGCGTCGCGATCAGCAAAGCGAAAATGCCGGCGCCGAAAACCGACGCCGCCGAATAGCCAAGGCCCGATCGCCCCTTGGCGAGGCCGGCGGCGAAAATGGCGCCGACGCCGGCGCCGATCGCGAATAACCCGTTGAGCGCCGTGGCGACGAACGCGTCGGCGTTCAGCGAGTCGCGCGCGTAAAGCGGCGTGATGACGGTGACTGCGGTCGAGAGCAGGAAGAAGACGGCGACGCCGAGCATCGGCGCTGCGACCCCGCGCGATGAGCGGACAAATCCGGCCATGCGGCCGATCTGCGCGAACCAGTTGAAATC
>JBBTJH010000249.1:0-5395 GCA_038059555.1 Pseudomonadota bacterium
CTTTTCCGGCGTCGATCGCGATGATCTTCGCCGTAGCGCCGGGGCCTCTGATCTTGTCGATGGTCGCAATCGCGAGTTCGCGGCCGGCGATCAGCCCCAAAAACGCCCAGGTGGTCGACATCGGTGTTGAGTTCAGCTGCGCAAAGAACGCGAGAACCGAGGCGTAGGTGAAATCCATGATCGTCGCCGAGCGGATGTCGGTGATGCTGGTCTTTGACGACAGGACTTTTTGCACCGGGCCGCCGCGATCGAGGAAAGTGAAGAGAAGGAAGACGAGGATGACGCCTAGTCCAAAGAGCGCCTGCGCCGCCGTCAGATGCCGGGGCATGAAGACGAAAATGTGCGAGAAATCCTGGATCAGCCACATCGACCACAAATAGCCGGTCACCAGCCATTGCAGGAGAATCCAGAAGGGTTTTTGCGCCTCCTCCGGCGTCTTCATGAAATGTCGCTCGACCGTCGGCGCGAGCGCTGCGTAAAGCGCGACGCCGAGCGCGAACGCAAAACCATAGGCGGTCATCGACTTGACGATCATCGATTGAATGCCGCTGGTCGATGCAAAAATCGACAAGATCATGAACCCGGTCGAAACCGGCAGGCCGAGCCGTGTCACGAAAACTAGCGCCAGCGCCGGCAGGACGTGATACCACTCGACGGTGAAAACCGGGAATTTTGCAGTGTTCGACAGCCGCCCCCAGGACGGATCGCCGTCGAATCTCAGCCAGCCAATGTAAAAGATGACGCAGAGAATTGTTCCCGCGTATAAGAACAACGCCCACCACGGGAGCTTGCGATTTGAATTGATGAAGGCGCCAAGCGTTTGCAGCGCGTCGTTTGCAACGACCGAATAGGCAGCCAGCGCAAAACCGACCCCGGCCCAAAGACCGATCCCGATTTCCATAAGTTGAAATTTCCCTGACGCAGCGGCCCCGCAGGATGACTTAGGCGGTGACCCTACGAAAGTCTAGTTGGCGGACGCCATCATCGCCGCCAATCGCGGCAAGCCGACGGCGAGTACGACCGACACCACGAGGCCGAACAACGCTTTCGCGGCGTCCATGCCGATGATTTTGAATGTCGCGCCGGGCGAGCGGACCTTGTCAATGGTCGCGAGCGCCAGTTCGCGCCCGCCGATAAAGCCGAGGAACGCCCAAGTCGTCGACATCGGCGTGTTCGACACATAAGCAAAATAGGCGAGGATCGAGGCGTAGAAAAAGTCGATCAGCGTCGCTGAGCGGATATCCGTGACGCTGGTTTTGGAATTGAGGATTTTCTGAACCGGGCCGCCCTTGTTGAGGAAGGTGATCATCAGGAGGACCACGATCAACAAGATGCTGGCGATCGCGAGTTCCGGCGAGAGCTGGCGCGGCAGGAAAATATAAATGTTGGCGAAATCCTGGATGAGCCACACCGCCCAGAGATACGCGGTCGTCACCCACTGGAATAAGATCCAGTACGATTTTTGCGCGCGCTCCGGCGTCTTCATGAAATGACGCTCAAGCGTCGGCGCGAGGAAGACATAGAGTACGAGGCCAAGGCCGAACGACATCACATAGGCGTAGGCCGACTTTTCGATCATCGACTGCATGCCCGCCATGGTCGCGAAGATCGACAAGATCATGAAGCTCGTCGATACCGGGATGCCGAAGCGGGTGATGATCAGCAGCGCGGCCGCCGGCACGACATGATACCATTGCGCGGTGAATTCAGGGTATTTCTTTACGTTGGAAAGCCTTCCCCACGAAGGATCGCCGTCAAACTTCTCGTAGCCGATATAGAAAACAATAATGAGCACCACAGCCGAAAACAGAAACATCGCCCACCACGGAAGCTTCTGGTTCGAGCTGATGAACGTGCCTAAAGTCTGCAGCGCGTCGTTGCCGACGACCGCATAGGCCGCGAACGCAAATCCGAGGATCGCCCAGATGCCAACGCCAAAAACTTCCATAGACCGAGACCCCGCCGCGCCTCTTGCGTCCCAAACGCGAGGCCCTGATTTTCGCGGCGGAAAGTCGTTTTTTTCTGTATCGGTTTTGTGACCGTTATTTTTCATCTATGTGACAAATGCCGGTTTTAACTCTCTTCCCTTCCCGCCCTCAAATTTCGAAATGACTTCAATGGATTTAGCGCGCCGACCCGACGGACACCCTTCGAAAAACAGCGGCCGCATCGGCGTCTTGCTGGTCAATCTCGGCACGCCGGAGGCGCCGACCGCGCACGCTGTGCGCAGATATCTCGCAGAATTCCTGTCCGACCGGCGCGTCGTCGATTATCCGCGGGCGCTGTGGCTGCCGATCCTTCATGGCGTCATTCTCAATGTGCGCCCTGCGAGAAGCGCGCGCGCTTACGCAAAGATCTGGATGAACGAGGGATCGCCGTTGAAGGTTCACACGCAAAGCGCCGCCGAAGCGCTCAGTCAGCGGATGAAGGGGGCGGCGCTGGTCGATTGGGCGATGCGTTACGGGGCGCCTTCCGTCAGCGACAAGATCAACGCGCTGAAAGAGGCGGGGTGCGACCGCATTCTCGTCATTCCAATGTATCCGCAATATTCGCAGTCAACGTCCGCGAGCGTCGCCGACGCGGCCTTCGGCGCGATACGCGCGATGATCTGGCAACCATCGCTTCGTATCGCGGCGCCGTATCACGACCACCCCGCTTATATCGCGGCGTTAAAGGCGGGCGCCGACGCGCATCTTGCATCGCTCGGCTGGGCGCCCGAACGGGTTCTGCTTTCGTTTCATGGAACGCCGAAACGTCATTTGACCGCGGGCGATCCTTATAACTGTCACTGCGCCAAGACAGCGCGCCTCATCCGCGAGGCGATGGGCTGGAGCGAGGAGTTTGCGCCGCTCGTCTTTCAGTCGAAATTCGGCCGCGAGGAATGGCTGACGCCGGCGGCTGATGCGACAATCCGCGAGCTAGCCGCGCGCGGGGTCACGCGGATGGCGGTGATGACGCCGGGCTTTGTCGCGGACTGCCTTGAGACGCTGGAGGAAATCGCCATCGGCGGCGCGGAAATCTTTCATCAAGCGGGCGGCGAGAATTTTTCGGCGGTTCCCTGCCTCAATGCCTCGCCCGCGATGATTGACCTCTTGGAAGCGCTCGCTAAGAGGGAGGCTGCCGGCTGGGTTTAAGGAGCCTCCATGGAAGAATTGCTTTTATCGCCCGCCTTCTGGGGAAGCCTCGTCACCCTCACCTTTCTGGAGATCGTTCTCGGCATCGACAATCTTTTGTTCGTGTCGATCGCAGTCGGGAACCTTAAAGGCAAAGCGCAAAAGAACGCGCAGCGCATCGGCGTCTGGGGCGCGATGTTTTTAAGAATCGCCATGCTCGGCGGCATATTCTGGATCATCTCGCTCGACGCCTCGCCGATTTTTCACCTCCCCGATGCAATCGCGGGGTTCGTCGCGCATGGCGACGACGACGCCCGGCACGCCTTCGCCGACGTCACCCTTAAAGACCTCATTTTGTTGGCGGGCGGCCTCTTCCTGCTGTGGAAAGGCACGCAGGAAATTCACAGCGCTGTCGAAGGCGCAGGCCACGAGGAAGCCAACGCAAAGTCGGGTTTTTTCGCGGTCGTCCTGCAGCTTCTCGTCATCAACATCGTCTTCTCGCTCGACAGCGTCATCACGGCGGTCGGCATGACGAACATGCTGGCGGTGATGTTCGCCGCCGTCATTCTCTCGACGATCGTCATGGCGTTCGCAGCGACGCCTCTGTCGTCTTTCATCGAAAAGCACCCGACGACGAAGATGCTGGCGCTCGCGTTCATCCTTCTCGTCGGCATCGCGCTCGTCGCCGACGGCGCAGGGTTTCACATCCCGCGCGGCTATCTCTATTTCGCGATCGCGTTTTCGCTGGCGGTCGAGCTGTTGAACATCCGCGCAAAGAAGAAGACGGCGCATCCGTAGGGCGGGTTTTAACCCGCCGGCGCTCTATCCGCGCGCGATCTTGAGAAACTTCCCGACTTCTTCAGGCGCCGTCGCCCAGGAACAGATGAGGCGCTGCATCGTCCCGCCTGCCGGATCGCCGGGCGTCACCCATGGATAAAACGCGGCGCCCTCGGCGCGAAGCTTCTCGGCGACGCCTTCCGGAAAGGAGACAAAGACCTCGTTCACGTCGGTCGGATACCAGATCTTGCAGCCGGGGGTCGCGGCAAGACCCGTCGACAGTTTTCTCGCCATCGCATTCGCGTGCGAAGCCATGCGCAGCCAGAGATCGTCCGTCAGATAGGCGTCGAACTGCGCCGAGATGAAGCGCATTTTGGACAAGAGCTGCGCCGCGCGTTTGCGGCGGAAGATGAAATCCTTCGCGTCGTCCGGGTTGAAGAAGACAACCGCCTCGGCGATGAGGCAGCCGTTCTTGGTGCCGCCAAACGAGAGAACATCGACGCCGGCTTTCCAGGTGATCTCCGCCGGCGAGCAAGAAAGCGCCGCGACTGCGTTCGCAAAGCGCGCGCCGTCCATGTGAAACTTGAGGCCCGCCTCACGCGCGACGCGCCCCAATGCTGCAACTTCGTCGACGGAGTAAACGCCGCCGCACTCGCTTGCCTGCGTGATCGAGAGCGCTGAGGCCGGCATGCCGTGCGGCGCCCGATCGGGAAATCCCGCAAGGGCGGATTTCACCGCTTCAGGCGCCAGCTTCGCTGCAAAGCCGGCAAGCGGGAGAAGCTTTGCCCCTCCGGTGAAAAATTCCGGCGCGCCGCATTCATCCATCTGAATGTGCGCTTCCTCGTGGCAGAGGATCATCCCCCAGGGCGGCGTCACTTGCGACAGCGCGAGAGAATTTGCAGCGCCCCCGGTCGCCACGGGAAAGACGGCGACATCGCGCTCAAAGATTTCCGAGAATTTTTTCTCAACGCGTTTGGTTAAACCGTCGCCGCCGTAAGAGGGCGCAGCGCCGTCATTGGCGCGCACGAGGGCGCCGAGAATGTCGGGATGGGCGGCGGCGGCGTTGTCGGAGGCGAAGTTCATGGCGCTGAAACTGAGGGGAAAGCGGCGAGCGCGTCAAGGAAGGCTGCGTGGCTGGCGACGATCCGCGCAGCGCCCGCCTCGGCGAGGCGCGCGCCGTAGCCCTCATAGCAATGCCCGCCTCCGGTAAAGCCCCAGACCGTCATGCCGGCGGCAAGCCCTGCCTTGACGCCGTTGACGCTGTCTTCAAGGACGAGACAGCGGGCGGGAAAGGCGCCGATCTGTTCCGCCGCATAAATGAAAATATCGGGCGCTGGCTTCCCGTGCGCGACAAGGTCGGCTGAATAGACGTGCGGCGCCGCGAGATCGTAGAGCCCCATGCGTTCGAGTTTTCCTTTGAGGAAATGCGCACGCGACGACGAGGCGACGGCGATTTTGCCGACGCATCCCCGTGCGGCCGCGAGCGCGCGGTCCGCGCCCTCGAT